>NZ_JBEYYR010000015.1:0-199565 GCF_040645635.1 Streptomyces sp. NPDC046727 | reverse complement strand
ACCCGCTTCTACGACCAGGAGATGACCCCGGAGGTGCTGAAGGAGGCCACCGAGGTCATCATGGCGGCCATCACCCGCCAGCTGGAGGAGATCCGCGGCGAGAAGGCGCCCGAGACGCCGTACGACCCGCGCCGCGAGCGGATCGAGCAGCGGCGCCGCACCCAGGCGCAGGCACAGGGCAGGCAGACGGAAGGGCAGAGCAAGTGAGCAAGCCTGTGCGGGCGGCCGTCATGGGCACCGGTTCGTGGGGCACCGCCTTCGGGATGGTCCTCGCCGACGCCGGCTGTGACGTGACCCTGTGGGCCCGCCGCCCGGAGCTGGCCGAGGCGGTCAACTCCACCCGGACCAACCCGGACTACCTGCCCGGGGTGGAACTCCCGGACAACCTGCGCGCCACCGCCGACGCGGCGAAGGCCCTGCGCGACGCCGACTTCACCGTTCTCGCGGTCCCCTCCCAGACGCTGCGCGCCAACCTCGCCGAGTGGACCCCGCTGCTGGCGCCGGACACCGTCCTCGTCTCCCTGATGAAGGGCGTCGAACTCGGCTCCACCATGCGGATGAGCGAGGTCATCGAGGACGTCGCCAAGGTCGGCGCCGACCGGGTCGCGGTCGTCACCGGACCCAACCTGGCCCGCGAGATCGCCGCCCGCATGCCCGCCCTGGCCGTCGTGGCCTGCACCGACGAACAGGTCGCCCAGCGGCTCCAGGCCGCCTGCCACACGCCGTACTTCCGGCCGTACACCAACACCGACGTGGTCGGCTGCGAACTCGCCGGCGCGGTCAAGAACGTCATCGGGCTCGCGGTCGGCATCGCCGACGGCATGGGACTCGGCGACAACGCCAAGGGCTCGCTGATCACGCGCGGCCTCGCCGAGACCACCCGGCTCGGCCTCGCCATGGGCGCCGACCCGCTGACCTTCTCCGGACTCGCGGGCCTGGGCGACCTGGTGGCCACCTGCTCCTCGCCGCTGTCCCGCAACCACACCTTCGGCACCAACCTCGGCAGGGGCATGACCCTGGAGGAGACCATCGCGGTCACCAAGCAGACCGCCGAGGGCGTCAAGTCCTGCGAGTCGGTACTGGATCTGGCCCGCCGGCACGGCGTCGACATGCCCATCACCGAGACGGTCGTCAGCATCGTGCACGAGGGCAAGTCGCCGGTCGTCGCGCTCAAGGAGCTGATGGCGCGCAGCGCCAAGCCCGAACGACGCTGAAGCCGGCCCGCGACCGGGCCGCGACGGGCCCGCGACCGGCCCACACCGGTCCCGTCCGGGCCTGCCACGCGACGCTCCGCGACCGTCCGTGCGACGCTGAGCGACGGCCCGGGAGCGCGCGCTGACTTGGGCGCTACCTACGGGTACTCTCAACGCGATATGAGCACCGAGAACCTTCCCCAGAGCCCTGAGCAGCCGTCGCGCAAGCCCCGCGTGGCCGTCGTGTTCGGCGGGCGCAGCTCCGAACACGGGATCTCCGTGGTCACCGCCGGCGCCGTCCTCAAGGCCATCGACCGGACGAAGTACGACGTCCTGCCGATCGGCATCACCGCGGACGGCCGCTGGGCGCTGACGGCCGACGAGCCGGAGCGGATGGCCATCACCGACCGCCGTACCCCGAACGTGGAGGAGCTGGCGGAGTCGCACGAGGGCGGCGTGGTGCTCCCCGTCGACCCGGCCAACCGCGAGGTCGTATACAGCGAGCCCGGCTCCGTGCCCAAGGCCCTCGGCGAGGTCGACGTCGTCTTCCCGGTGCTCCACGGCCCCTACGGCGAGGACGGCACCCTCCAGGGCCTCCTGGAGCTGTCCGGAGTGCCGTACGTGGGCTCGGGCGTGCTCGCCTCGGCCGTCGGCCAGGACAAGGAGTACATGAAGCGGGTGTTCACCTCCTTCGGGCTCAAGGTGGGCCCGTACGTGGTGATCCGGCCCCGCGAGTGGGCGCAGGACGAGTCCGCCGCCCGCAAGAAGATCGTCGACTTCGCGGGCGAGCACGGCTGGCCGCTGTTCGTGAAGCCCGCGCGCGCGGGTTCGTCCATCGGCATCACCAAGGTCGACGACCTGTCCGGCCTGGACGAGGCGATCGCCGAAGCACAGCGGCACGACCCGAAGATCCTGGTCGAGGCGGCGCTGCGGGGCCGCGAGATCGAGTGCGGCGTCCTGGAGTTCGAGGACGGCCCGCGCGCCTCCGTCCCGGCCGAGATCCCTCCGCCGGACGCGCACGCGTACTACGACTTCGAGGCCAAGTACATCGACTCCACGCCCGGCATCGTCCCCGCCCCGCTCACCGACGAGGAGACCGCCGAGGTGCGGCGGCTCGCGGTCGAGGCGTTCGAGGCGGCCTCCTGCGAGGGCCTGGTCCGCGCGGACTTCTTCCTCACCGAGGACGGCGAGTTCGTGATCAACGAGATCAACACGATGCCCGGCTTCACGCCGATCTCGATGTACCCGCAGATGTGGCAGGCCACCGGCATCAGCTACCCCGAGCTGGTGGACCGCCTGGTGCAGGCGGCGCTGCGCCGCTCGACCGGCCTGCGCTGACCCCGCGGCGGGTCAGTGCCGCATGGAGGCCATCCCCTCCGGGACGGCCTTCTTGACGGCCGTCGCCAGGTCCATCAGGACCTGCGCGCTGTCGTCCGACCCGGACAGCTTCTTGGGCAGCGTCACCTGCACATACGCACGACGACCGGACGTGGTGAACCGCCACGTCCCGTCGTCCTCCTTCTCCATCAGCCAGTCGACGCCGTTGACCCCGCCGCCGACCGCGTTCGGGTCGTCGCCGAGGGCCACCTTGGGGTCGACCATCTTCGGCGGCCGGACGATGCCGCAGCGCAGTATGATCGCCGGGCTTCCCCAGCCCGCCGTGTAGGCGGACCGGGGCTCGGGGTCCTGACGGCGCTGCCCGTTCACCTGCCGCGGCAGCACCTTGTCCAGGTCCCGGCAGATCGGGGCGGTCTTCGCGTCCGGGGTGGGAACCGCCACGGTGTCGCTGTCGTCTGCTGCGGAGCAGCTCGCGACCGCGACCAGCAGGGCGGGCGCGAGCAGGCCGAAGGGCCGGTGACGGAAGATGTTCACCGGCCAAGCGTAGACGGGGGCTACAGATGCACGACCGGACAGGTCAGGGTGCGCGTGATGCCGTCCACCTGCTGGACCTTGGCAACCACCATGCGGCCGAGTTCGTCGACCGTCTCGGCCTGGGCGCGCACGATGACGTCATACGGTCCCGTCACGTCCTCGGCCTGGAGCACTCCAGGGATCTTGCTGATCGTCTCGGCGACGGTCGACGCCTTGCCGACCTCCGTCTGGATCAGGATGTACGCCTGTACCACGGAACCTCCAGGGCGGCCACGAGGATCATGTGGGGAAAAGGAACGCCACGGTATCGCGTCGCCGCTCCCCGCGGGGAGACCTGCGGGAACCAGGCTTGCGCGCCAGGGTGCAGGCACGACGGAAGTTGACGGTCACCTGGACCGTTTCGACGGTCAGCACGGCCGTGTCGGCAGTCACCAGGACTGCGACGGCGGTCACCTCGACCGTATCGGGGACACTGATGACGCGCGACTGGGCACGGCAAGGCACAGAAGGGGCTTGAGGGCAATGAAGGGCACAGTGGGTGAGCTAGGTGAGTTCGGGCTCATCAGGGAGCTGACCTCCCGTCTCACCGCGACCCCGGCGGTCCGGGTCGGCCCCGGCGACGACGCCGCGGTGGTCGCCGCGCCCGACCGGCGGGTGGTGGCGAGCACCGACATCCTGCTGGAGGGCCGGCACTTCCGCCGCGACTGGTCCACGGCGTACGACGTCGGCCGCAAGGCCGCCGCGCAGAACCTCGCGGACATCGCCGCGATGGGCGCCGTACCGACCGCGCTGCTGCTCGGCCTGGTCGTCCCGGCCGAACTGCCGGTCACCTGGCCCACCGAGCTGATGGACGGCCTGCGCGACGAGTGCCAGGTCGCCGGGGCCTCCGTGGTCGGCGGCGACGTCGTACGCGGCGACACGATCATGGTGTCGATCACCGCGCTCGGCGATCTGCGCAACCAGGAGCCGGTCACGCGCGCGGGTGCCCAGCCCGGCGATCTCGTGGCCGTCACCGGCTGGCTGGGCTGGTCCGCGGCCGGCTACGCGGTGCTGGCCCGCGGTTTCCGCTCGCCGCGCGCCTTCGTGGAGGCCCACCGGCGCCCCGAGCCGCCGTACCACGCGGGCCCGGCCGCCGCCGCGCTCGGCGCCACCGCGATGTGCGACGTGAGCGACGGTCTGATCGCCGACCTCGGGCACATCGCCGAGGCCAGCAAGGTCCGCATCGACATCCGCTCCGGCGCGATCGACATCCCGACGCAGATGAACGACATCGGGCAGGCCGTCGGCGTGGACCCGCTGCAGTGGGTGCTGACCGGGGGAGAGGACCACGCGATCGTGGCGACGTTCCCGCCGGACGCCAAGCTGCCGGCCCGCTGGAAGGTCATCGGCGAGGTCCTCCACCCGTCCGCGCTGCCCCAGGTGACCGTCGACGGGGCGCCCTGGACCAGCAAGGGCGGCTGGGACCACTTCGGGGACATCGAGTCGTGATCCCCCGGGTGCTCACGGTGGCGGGCTCGGACTCCGGCGGCGGGGCGGGCATCCAGGCCGACCTGAAGACGATGCTGGCGCTCGGCGTGCACGGGATGAGCGTGATCACGGCGGTGACCGCGCAGAACTCCATGGGCGTGCAGGGCGCCTGGGAGCTGCCCGTGGAGGCGGTCCGGGCCCAGTACCGCAGCGTGGTGGACGACATCGGCGTCCAGGCCGTGAAGACCGGCATGCTGGCCTCCGCCGAACTGGTCGAGACGGTCGCCGAGTTGATCTCCGGCACGGACGCCCCGGCCGTGGTGGACCCGGTGGGCGTCTCCAAGCACGGCGATCCGCTGCTGGCCGCCTCCGCGCTGGGCTCGGTGCGCACCAAGCTGCTGCCGGTGGCGACGGTCGCGACCCCGAACCTGGACGAGGTGATCCAACTCACCGGGGTGCGGGTCGAGTCGGAGGACGATCTACGACGGGCCGCGGCGGCCGTGCTGGAGTACGGGCCGCGCTGGGTGCTGATCAAGGGCGGCCATCTGTCCGGGGACCCCGTGGACCTGCTCACGGACGGTTCCGAGGAGCACTGGCTGCGGGCCCCGCGCCTCGACAACCGGCACACGCACGGCACGGGCTGCACGCTGGCCTCCGCGATCGCGTCGGGGCTGGCACAGGGGCTGCCGGTGCCGGAGGCGGTCGGCCGGGCCAAGGAGTACGTCACCGGGGCGATCGCCGCCGGGTTCGCGCTCGGGGCGGGGATCGGGCCGGTGGATCACGGCTGGCGGTTCAGGGGCTGAACGCGCGCGGGTCCGCCGCGGCGCTCCCCGCCCGCGCGCAGGTACGGCAAAAAGCCGGCCCACCCTGAGGTGGACCGGCTCCGTGCAGCGAACCAGACAGTGGCCGCGCGCTCAGCTGACGCGTCAGCGCGAGACCTTGCCGGCCTTGATGCACGAGGTGCAAGCGTTCACGCGCTTCGGCGTCCCGCCGACCACGGTACGCACACGCTGGATGTTCGGGTTCCAGCGGCGGGACGTACGGCGGTGCGAGTGCGAGATGTTGTTGCCGAAGCCCGGCCCCTTGCCGCAGACGTCGCAGTTGGCAGCCACGGGTCACTCCAAAGACTTCAGATGCACTTACGGTTAATCCCGGCATGCCGGGATCGAGATCCTAAAACCTGAGATCTTGAGTGGCGTTGCCAGGGGAACAGCCCGATCGGATCGGGCAACCGGAGCAGCATACAACGACTGCGTCCGGACAACGAAACTACCATGGCAGATCAGGGCCTCGCTCCCGGCCCTCTTCCGGAGGGCACCGGTCCGGGGTCTACGCTGCGTCCCACGTCCAGCCAGCTCAGGGAGGCGCAGGTGGCGCAGGTGCCGCAGACATTCTTCGATGCTCTCGCGGTGCGCACCTGGTGCGGTCTGGCGCTCCGGGCACTGGGACGGGCCCGTGAGGAGATCGACGCGATCAACGTCTACCCGGTGGCGGACGGCGACACCGGGACCAACCTCTATCTGACCCTGGAGTCGGCGGCGACGGCAGTGGAGGCGGTGTTCGCCGGGTACGAGACCGGTGCCGGGGAGCCCTCGCCCGCCGACGCCGTCCGGGCCATGGCCCACGGGGCGCTGATCGGCGCCCGGGGCAACTCCGGGACGATCCTCGCGCAGCTGCTGCGGGGGATGGCCCAGGTGCTCGCGGAGGCCGCCGACGCGTCCCGCTTTGACGGCTCGGCGCTGCGGCTGGCCCTGCGCCGGGCCGCCGACTCCGCCCGGCAGGCCGTGGCCCACCCGGTCGAGGGCACGGTGCTGACGGTCGCCTCGGCCGCCGCCGACGCCGCCGAGGAGGCCGAGGGCGACTGCGGGACGGTCGCGCGGGCCGCCTACGAGGGCGCTCGGGCGGCGCTGGCGGCGACCCCGGGCCAGCTGGCCGTGCTGCGGCGGGCCGGCGTGGTCGACGCGGGCGGGCGCGGGCTGGTGGCGGTGCTGGGGGCGCTGGTGGAGGCGTTCACGGGGGAGGCGGCACGGGAGGCTCCGCTTCGAGCGGCCGCGCTCCAGGAAGCTCCGCTTCGGCAGGCGCCCCAGGTCGCGGAGGCGGTTTCCGACGGGCACGCGCGCGTGGAGGGCGATTCCGAGACCGGCCTGTGCGCACCCGACCTGTGCGCCGACGCGGCCGGCGCCGGCGGGCCCGCGTTCGAGGTGATCTACCTGCTGGAGGCCGACGACGCGGCCGTGGCCCGGCTGCGCACGCGGCTCGACGCCCTCGGGGACTCCCTGGTCGTGGTCGGCGGCGACGGGCTGTGGAACGTCCATGTGCACGTCGACGACGCCGGCGCCGCCGTGGAGGCCGGCGTGGAGGCCGGGCGGCCCTACCGGATCCGGATCACCCACTTCGGGCTCGGCGACGTCCACACCGGCCGCGAGCGGCCCCCGCGCGAGCCCGTCCAGCGGGCGGTCGTCGCCGTCGTACCGGGCGAGGGGCTGGCCGGGCTGTACACCGAGGCCGGCGCGACCACCGTGCTGGCCCGCCCCGGAGAGCCGCCCGCCAGCGGGGAGCTGGTGCAGGCGGTACGGCGTGCCCACGCGCGCGAGGTCGTCCTGCTGCCCAACGACGCCGAGCTGCGCCACACGGCCGCCGCCGCGGCCGAGCAGGCCCGCACCGAGGGCATCCGCGTGGCCCTGATCCCGACCCGCTCGGCGGTCCAGGGCATCGCCGCGCTCGCCGTGCACGAGTCCGGGCGCCGGTTCGACGAGGACGTCGTCCAGATGACCTCGGCGGCCGGTGCCACCCGGTACGCCGAGGTCGTCGTGGCCGAGCACCAGTCCTGGACGACGGCCGGCATCTGCCAGGCCGGCGATGTGCTCGGCCTGATCGAGGGCGACGTGGCGGTGATCGGCGCGGACGTCACCGCCACCGCCCAGACCGTCCTGGACCGCATGCTCCAGGCCGGCGGCGAGCTGGTCACGCTCGTCGTCGGCGACGAGGCACCCGAGACCGCCGTCGCGCACCTGGAGGCGCGTGTACGGGAGTCCTACCTGGCCGTGGACACGGTGGTGTACCGCGGCGGCCGGCAGGGGGCGCTGCTGCTCATCGGCGTGGAGTGACCCGGCGGCTCATTCCGGCGGCGCGTCCGTCCCCGCCGCCTCCAGCAGCTGGCCCGCCTCGGCCCGCCGTGCCCGGTGGGTCTCGTCCCGTCGTCGGCGACGAGGCACCCGAGACCGCCGTCGCGCACCTGGAGGCGCGTGTACGGGAGTCACACCGGCAGGGGGGCGCTGCTGCTCATCGGCGTGGAGTGACCCGGCGGCTCAGTCCCGCGGCGCCTTCGCCTCCGCCGCCTCCAGCAGCTGGCCCGCCTCCGCCCGCCGGGCCCGGACGGTCTCGTCCCCGTCGTCGGCGCCCTCGTAGGCCGCGAGGACGGCCCGCGCGCGTGCCGCGGCCCGCGCCGGCCGGCCCAGCTCCGCCTCCAGCCGGCCCGCGGCCAGTTCGGCGCCGGTACGGCTGTCCAGCCCGGCCGTGCCGAGCGCGGCGAACACCGCCACCGCCCGGGTCATCCGCTCCAGCGCCGCCTCGAACGCGGCCCGGATCGCCGGGTCCTCGGCCTCCTCGGACACCGAGCGGACCAGCAGCTCCGCGAACTGACGGTGCGTACCCCCGAGTTCGGCGGCCAGCTCGTCCCGGTCCGCCGGGCCCGCCGCGGCCAGCGCCGTCTCGCACTCCTGGACCGCCCGCCCCATCAGCGCGCGGGCGTCCGCCGCCCCGGACTCCCCGCCCAGCGCCAGCCAGGCCCGGGCGCGCAGCGAGCGGACCAGGAACTGTGTGTTGCCGAGCGAGCGCCACAGGTCGCCCGCGCGCGCGTAGGCCCGGTCGGCCTCGTCCGACAGGCCGGCGTTGCCCAGCGACTCGGCGGCGAGGTGGGCGAGCGTGGCGTGGTCCTGCTGCTCGGGCCAGTGCCGGGCGAGTTCGGCGGCCTTGAGCCGCTCCTCGGCGGCGGCCCGGTGCTCGCCCAGTTCGCCCAGGCAGTCCCCGAGCCACCAGCGGGCCTGGACGACCGCCCCGTCGCCGTGGGTGTCGACGCTCAGGTCGGCCAGTGCGGACTCCAGCACCTCGGCGGCCTCCGCGCAGCGGCCCCGGCGCAGCAGGAAGCCGCCCAGCTGCTGCCGCGCCCAGGCGCCCAGGGTGCCGCTCTCACCGGCCTCGTCGGCCCAGTGCGCGGCCTCCAGCGCGTGCTCGGCCGCTTCCGCGGGCTCGTCCCGGCCGCCGAGCACCTCGGCGAGCTGGAGATGCAGCTGGGCCCGCCCGACCGGCTCCACGTACGGCCCGCCGTGCTCCAGGGCCGCCCGCAGCGCCTGCTCGGCCCTGGCCAGGTCACCGGCCTGGTGGGCGAGGGCGGCGACCTGCACCTCGTACTCCACCGCGAACCACGCGAGCCCGGCGCCCACATACGCGTCGGCGGCCCGCCGGAACAGCTCCGCCGCCCGCTCCGCGTCCCCGGTGAGCCCGGCCAGCTCGGCGAGCATCGCCCGGGCCTCGGCCTCCCGCGCGGCCAGCCGCACATCGTCCCCGCCGCGCCCCTCGACGAGCGCGAGCACCTCCCGCACAGCCGCCTCGGCGTCCACGAGGGCCCGCTCGGCACCCGGGTGTCCGGCGGCCTCGTGCACCCGGCGCATCAGGACGCGGGCCCGGCTGATCACCACCGACGCGGTCTGCCGGACGCCGGTGCCCTCGTCGGCGTACAGCGCGAGCACCTCGTCGTACAGGCCCGTGACCGTGGCCAGGGCCGCGTTCACCTCGCCGGTCAGCGCGCGGACGTACGCCCCGCGCGCGCGGGCCGCCAGGGCCTCGCCGGGGTCGCCCGCCTCCGCGTACAGCGTGGCCGCCCGCTCGAACAGGGGGAGTCCCTCGGGGCCGCGGGCCATCGCCTCGTGCTCGGCGATCTCCGCGCGGTCGCGGGGCTCCAGCGCGGCGCCGTCCCGCGCGGCCCGGGCGACCGCCGCCCATGCCTCCAGGGCGTGCGGCCGCAGGGTGTCCGACAGCCGTCGGGCCTCGGCGAGGAGGGCGGGCAGGTCGGGCTCGGCGGCCGCCATGGGGGCCTGCCGGGTGGCCGGCGGTGCCGCCGTGGGGCGTACCGCCCGAACACCCAGCGGCAGCCGCTCCACCAAGGGGCGCTGGTCCATCCGCGCGCGGATCCGGTCCCCGACGGACGAGGTGCCGTTGCGGCGGTCGAAACGGCCGGCCAGGTCCGTCGCCTCCACGCGCGCGTGCGCGGCCAGTTCCCGCGCGGTCCAGGCCCGCCCGGCGGGCCCCGGCACCCGCTCCTCACCGAGGCCCAGCCCGGACAGCCGGTCCATCAGCAGCGTCACCACGGCCAGGAAGTCCAGCCGGCTGCGCGGATGCCCGGTGTCCGTGAAGTACGCCGGCCGCTCGGCCAGCAGCTCAAGGCCGCGCGCCTCGTTGCCGGTCAGCGCGCAGAACTCCACGTGATCCGCGTACGCGCCCCGCATGCTCTCCATGGGACGTACGAGGCGGAAGCCCCGCAGATGGTGGGCCCGGGCCTCGTCCACGCGGCCCAGGCGCAGCAGCGGCGCCAGCGAGGAGGCGAGCACGGTGTGCGGCTCGTGCGCGCACGCGAACTCGCCCTCCAGCACCGGCCGCCACAGCTCCAGCGCCTGAGCGTCCCGGCCGCACCGGACCTGCCAGGTGCCCTGCCCGTGCAGTTCGCAGGCGTGGCAGTCGGCCATCGCGTCCCGGTCGGCGGCCAGCCACGCGCCGTACGCCCGCTCCGCGCGCGCGAGGTCCCCGATGTGCGCGGCCACGCTGAACTCGGCGCTGCGCACCGCCCGTTCGGAGTGTCCGGCGATCCGGTAGCGGTGCTCCATCTCGGCGAGCCACTTCTCGACCGAGGCGAGCGGGATGTGCGGCTGGTCCAGCATGCCCGCCGACATCCACTTGAAGACCCAGTGCAGCGAGTGCGTCTCGTACTCGTCGAAGTCCTCCGGCCGTTCGTCCCACATGCGCAGCAGCCGCGCGAACGGGACGAACATCTTGTCCTTCTCGGAGCTGTAGTTGTAGACCTTCAGCTGGTGCCCGAGCGCCTCGATCACGGCGAGCGGGATGTCCAGCCGCTCGGCCTCGGCGAGCAGTTGCTCCGCGCGCGCGTTGCGGGCCGGGCCCTCCGGCTCCTCGGAGTTCTCCGCCAGCGCCCGGCGCAGCGCGTCGAAGTCGGTGATCTCGCTCATCGTCCGTCCCCCTCCCCGTGGGTCGCCCACTCGAGCAGCCCGATGAACGCCCGGTTGAGCAGTGCCGAGTCGGCCGGCCGCAGCGGACGCTGCGCCATCAGCAGCGCCTGCCCGTACAGCGACTCGGTCGCCGTGCCGATCAGTTCCGGGTCGCCGAGCGAACCGATCCGCCGGACCAGCGGGTTGAGGTGGTTGAGCACCAGACGCGCGCGCGGGGCGCTGCCGCGCAGCGAGCCCAGGATGCCCGCCCACAGGTCGTCGGCCTGCTCCTCGGCCGCCGCGCGGGCCTGCTCGTGCCGGGCGGCCCGGTCGTCCAGGTGCAGCGCGGGCACGGTCAGCGGGTGGAAGGCCCGCAGGACGACGTCGCAGCCCAGCGGGTCGAGCCGGTCCCGGGCGGCGGCCAGGAACCCGGACAGCGCCAGCTCCTCGCCCGGATCGACCGCGTCCAGGTGCGCGGTCACGGTGTCCGCGTCCAGCTCGGCGACCACGGTCCCCGGCCGCACCCGCGGCAGCGCCTCGACCAGCTCGCTGTCGTACGTGTAGCCGCCGTTGACCACTCCGACGCCCTGCGCCGAGGCGATCGGCGCGACCTGCCGGTACTCCTCGACCGTCCGTGTGAAGTGCACCACCGGGTGCCGCCGCGCGAACTCCTCCAGGGAGATCTGCCCGTCGGTCGTCTCGAACGGCAGCCACGGCAGCATCGTGCGCAGCATCTCCCGGTCGTGCCGGGCCAGGGACTTCACGCCCAGGTGGTGCACGGCGAGGAAGGCCGACAGGCGCTCGGGGTCACCGGCCGCGAGCCCGGTCAGCCAGGACCGAATCCTTTCGCCCAGTGCGTCGCGCACGGCGGCGAGCGTCTCGTCCTCGTACAGCGCCTCGCGCGAGGCGGTCGGCCGCAGGCTGTCGGTGTCCAGGACGCAGCGCACGAAGAACGCCCAGTCCGGGAGCAGCTGTTCGGCCCGCTCGGTGAGCAGCATGCCCTTCAGGTGCACGCGATGCGTCGCCCGCTGGGCCGGGCTGACCGCCGACGGCAGCACGTACGCCACCCCGCGGATCCCGGCCAGCGGCACGTCCAGGTCGATCGAGTCCAGCGGGGTGAACCCGAACAGCTCGTGGCAGTGCCGGGCCAGCGCGACC
The DNA here is from genome assembly GCF_040645635.1 of Streptomyces sp. NPDC046727. Lineage (NCBI taxonomy): Bacteria > Bacillati > Actinomycetota > Actinomycetes > Kitasatosporales > Streptomycetaceae > Streptomyces > Streptomyces sp. NPDC046727. The sequence continues at coordinate 187,657 of NZ_JBEYYR010000015.1, read as the reverse complement.
CGCCGGCCGGCCGGACTCGGATGGGCACGGTCCCAGGGCGCGGGCAGATCCGTGACCGGCTCCTCGCCGACCCGGACGTCGTACGGCAGCAGCGAGCCGAAGTCCCGGGCCAGGGCGCGGACCCGGTCGGGCGCCAGCCACTCGGCCGCGCCGGCCCGTGCCGTCAGGTACACGGTCGTACCCGGCTCGGGCCGCTCCGCGGCGGGCAGCGTCCGCACGGTGTACGACCCGTCGTCACGGGCCGTCCACTCCACCGGGGGCGCCTCGGGCGTACGGGCGCTGCGGCTGACGACCCGGATCCGCTCGGCGACCACGAAGCAGGCCAGCAGCCCGATGCCGAACTGCCCGAGGAAGTCCGACCGGGCCTCCTGCAGGCCCTCGGCCCGCTTGGAGCTGCGCCCGATGGTCGCCAGCAGACGGTGCACGTCCGGCTCGGTGAGCCCGACACCGGTGTCCTCCACCCGCAGCCCGCCGTCCGCCGCGTACAGCCGCACCCGCGCCGGGGCGTCGGGCTCGGCGGCGCGCCGGGCGGTGATGGCGTCCACGGCGTTCTGCAGCAGCTCGCGCAGATAGACCTTGGGGCTGGAGTAGAGGTGATGGGAGAGCAGGTCCACCAGACCGCGCAGGTCGACCTGGAACGTATGAGGTGAGTGAGGTGACTGGGATGCCTGGGATGACTGGGAGGTCTGGGAGTCCATCGTCACTGCGCCGGTGGGGGAGTGCGTGCGGCGCGGGGTCGGGCGGTCCCGGACGGGCGGTGACCGCGAAGGATGGCCGGAGCGCGTCATCCTAGAGCCGGAGCACCCCGCCTGACCAGGAGTTTCCCTGATGTTTACGGCAGCTCGCCGGGAACCCGCAGGGCGGCGTCTACGGGAATGTCAGTGCCGTGGTGTGCAATGGATCTCGTGCCCGCACTGGAAGAACCACTGAAGCAGCCCCTGAAGTCAGTGCTCGGCCCCGCCACCGCGAAGGTGATGGCCGAGCACCTCGGCCTGCACACCGTCGGCGACCTCCTGCACCACTACCCGCGCAGATACGAGGAGCGCGGCCAGCTCACCCACCTCGCCGACCTCCCCATGGACGAGCACGTGACGGTGGTCGCCCAGGTCGCCGACGCCCGCCTGCACTCCTTCGCCTCGGCCAAGGCCCCCCGCGGCAAGGGCCAGCGGCTCGAAGTCACCATCACCGACGGCAGCGGCCGGCTCCAGCTGGTCTTCTTCGGCAACGGCGTGCACAAGCCGCACAAGGAACTGCTGCCGGGCACCCGCGCGATGTTCGCCGGGAAGGTCTCCGTCTTCAACCGCCGCCTCCAACTCGCCCACCCGGCGTACGAGTTGCTGCGGGGCGACGGTGACGAGGCCGTCGAGACCTGGGCCGGCGCCCTGATCCCGATCTACCCCGCCACCGCCAAACTGGAGTCCTGGAAGATCGGCAAGGCGGTCCAGACGGTCCTCCCCACCGCCCAGGAGGCACTCGACCCCCTGCCGGACTCGCTGCGCGCCGGACGCGGCCTGCTCCCGCTCCCCGAGGCCCTGCTCAAGATCCACCGCCCGCACACCAAGGCCGACATCGCCGACGCCCGCGCCCGCCTGAAGTGGGACGAGGCCTTCGTCCTCCAGGTCGCCCTGGCCCGCCGCCGGCACGCCGACGCCCAGCTCCCGGCCGTCCCGCGCACCCCCCGCGCGGACGGCATCCTCACCGCCTTCGACGACCGTCTCCCCTTCACGCTCACCGAGGGCCAGCAGAAGGTCTCCCGTGAGATCTTCGACGACCTCGCCACCGCCCACCCGATGCACCGCCTGCTGCAAGGCGAGGTGGGCAGCGGAAAGACGATGGTCGCCCTCCGCGCCATGCTCGCCGTGGTCGACGCGGGCGGGCAGGCCGCCATGCTCGCGCCCACCGAGGTCCTCGCCCAGCAGCACCACCGCTCGGTCACGGAGATGATGGGCGAGCTGGCCCAGGGCGGCATGCTGGGCGGTGCCGAGCACGCCACCAAGGTGGTGCTGCTCACCGGCTCCATGGGCATGGCGGCCCGCCGTCAGGCCCTGCTCGACCTGGCCACCGGCGAGGCCGGCATCGTCATCGGCACCCACGCCCTGATCGAGGACAAGGTCCAGTTCCACGACCTCGGCCTGGTCGTGGTGGACGAACAGCACCGCTTCGGCGTGGAGCAGCGCGACGCCCTGCGCGGCAAGGGCAAGCAGCCCCCGCACCTCCTCGTCATGACGGCGACGCCCATCCCGCGCACGGTCGCCATGACGGTCTTCGGCGACCTGGAGACCTCGGTCCTGGACCAGCTCCCGGCCGGCCGCTCCCCGATCGCCACCCACGTGGTCCCCGCCGCCGACAAGCCCCACTTCCTGGCCCGGGCCTGGGAGCGGGTACGCGAGGAGGTGGGGAACGGCCATCAGGCGTACGTGGTCTGCCCCCGCATCGGCGACGAGGAGGACGACCCGAAGAAGGCGGGCAAGAAGAAGTCCCCCGAGGACGAGGCCGAGAAGCGCCCCCCGCTCGCGGTCCTCGACGTGGCCGACCAGCTGGCCAAGGGCCCCCTCCAGGGCCTCGGCGTGGAGGTCCTGCACGGCCGTATGCACCCCGACGACAAGGACGCCGTGATGCGCCGCTTCGCGGCAGGCGAGACGGACGTCCTGGTCGCCACCACCGTCATCGAGGTCGGCGTCAACGTCCCCAACGCCACGGCCATGGTCATCATGGACGCCGACCGTTTCGGCGTCTCCCAGCTCCACCAGCTGCGCGGCCGGGTCGGCCGTGGCTCCGCGCCCGGCCTGTGCCTCCTGGTCACCGAGATGCCCGAGGCCAGCGCGGCCCGCCAGCGGCTGAACGCGGTCGCCTCCACCCTCGACGGCTTCGAACTCTCCCGCATCGACCTCGAACAGCGCCGGGAGGGCGACGTCCTCGGCCAGGCCCAGTCCGGCGCCCGCTCCAGCCTCCGGGTCCTGGCGGTCATCGAGGACGAGGAGGTCATCGCGGAGGCGCGGGAGGAAGCGGCGGCGGTCGTGGCGGCCGATCCTGACCTGGAGCACCTCGCCGGCCTGCGCACGGCCCTGGACGCCCTCTTGGACGAGGAGAGAGAGCAGTACTTGGAAAAGGGCTGAAGTGGACCTGCCCCTGCGGCCTGCCAAACTGAACGGTAAAGCCGCAAACAAAGAAGGACGCCCACATGACCCGCGTGATCGCCGGCGCCGCCGGCGGACGGCGCCTCTCCGTACCGCCAGGCACCGGAACCCGTCCCACCTCGGACCGCGCACGCGAAGGCCTCTTCTCCACCTGGCAGTCCCTCCTCGGCGGCCCCCTGGACGGCGAGCGGGTCCTCGACCTCTACGCCGGCTCGGGCGCCGTAGGTCTCGAAGCGCTCTCCCGGGGCGCGAGCCACACCCTCCTGGTCGAGGCCGACGCCCGCGCGGCCAGAGTCGTCCGGGAGAACGTGAAGAACCTGGGCCTCCCCGGTGCGGAGGTCAGAGCGGGCAAAGCGGAACAGATCATCAAGCAACCGGCACCGGAAGAGCCGTACGACCTCGTCTTCCTGGACCCCCCGTACGCCGTCACAGATCACGATCTTCGCGAGATTCTGCTCACACTCCACTCGGAAGGCTGGCTCGCTGAGCAAGCGCTCGTCACCGTGGAGCGCAGCACCAGAGGCGGCGAATTCCACTGGCCGGACGGCTTCGAGGCGATCCGGTCCCGTCGCTACGGCGAGGGAACGTTTTGGTACGGTCGCGCCGCCTCTACGTGCGAAGACGCACGATGACCGGACCGGAGAGCGAGGGATCACAAGTGCGCCGCGCCGTCTGTCCCGGGTCGTTCGACCCGATCACCAACGGACACCTCGACATCATTGCCCGAGCCTCCCGTCTCTACGACGAGGTCTACGTCGCCGTGATGATCAACAAGGCCAAGAAGGGCCTGTTCGAGATCGAGGAGCGGATCGAGCTGATCCGCGAGGTCACCTCCGAGTACGCCAACGTCCGCGTGGAGGCGTTCCACGGCCTCCTCGTCGACTTCTGCAAGCAGCGCGACATCCCCGCCATCGTCAAGGGCCTGCGCGCCGTCAGCGACTTCGACTACGAACTCCAGATGGCCCAGATGAACAACGGCCTCACCGGCGTCGAAACGCTGTTCGTGCCCACCAACCCCACCTACAGCTTCCTCTCCTCCTCCCTCGTCAAGGAGGTCGCGGCCTGGGGCGGCGACGTCTCCCACCTGGTGCCGGCCCAGGTCCTGGAGGCGCTGAACAAGCGTCTCGGCAGGGACTGATGGGGCTACAGTCGTCCCGTCCGTCTCCAACCCGGCTGTAGAGAGTGGCGAGCACAGGTGGACGTGCAGAAGAAGCTCGACGAGATCGTCTCCACGGTCTCCGGCGCCCGGTCCATGCCCATGTCGGCGTCGTGCGTGATCAACCGGGCCGAGCTGCTCGCGATGCTCGAAGAGGTGCGCCAGGCGCTGCCCGGCTCCCTCGCCCAGGCACAGGAGCTGATCGGCGACCGTGAGCAGATGGTCGAGCAGGCCCGCCAGGAGGCCGAGCGGATCATCGAGAGCGCGCACGCCCAGCGCGGCTCGCTGATCTCCGACACCGAGATCGCCCGCCGCTCCCAGGCCGAGGCCGACCGGATCCTCGCCGAGGCCCGCACGGAGGCCGAGGAGGTCCGCGCGGAGGCCGACGACTACGTCGACTCCAAGCTCGCCAACTTCGAGGTGGTTCTCACCAAGACCCTCGGCTCGGTCGGCCGGGGCCGCGAGAAGCTCCTCGGCACCGGCCCCGGCCTGGACGAGAACGGCTACGAGGACGAGGACGCCCCCGAGCGCAGCCAGGACCCGGAGACCCTGCGCCACAACGCGGACGCCTACGTCGACGCCAAGCTGGGCGCCTTCGAGGCGGTCCTCGCCAAGACCCTGGAGGCCGTCGGCCGCGGCCGGCAGAAGCTGCACGGCCGGATCGCCACCGACGACCTCGGCGCCCTCGCCGACGACACCACGACCTTCCAGCACTCCAGCGACGCCGACTACCTCGCCGACCTGGCGGCCCTCGCGGACAGCGACCGCGAGGACCGGCGCCGGCCCGATCCCTCGCAGCCGCCGCAGCCGTCGTACGAGCCGCAGCCGGCCTATGGCTACCAGCAGCAGCCGGACCCGTATGCGGGCTTCCCGCAGCAGCCGGAGTACGCGCCGCAGCGGGACCCGTACGGCTACCAGCAGGCCGACCCCTACGCCTATCAGGGCTACGACGCCCAGCAGCCCGGCTACGACCCCCACCAGGCGCAGCAGCAACAGCCCCACCAGCAGCCCCAGTCCCAGCAGGGCTACGCCCTGGAAGAGACCAGCCTCTTCGACACCAGCATGATCAGCGCGGAGCAGCTGAGGGCCTACGAGCAGGGGCGGGGCCTTTAGCGGCCCACCGGATTGGGCGCTGAGCGAAAGGTCCAGTATCCTGGCTGTTCGGTCGCGCGTATGCCCGCGATCACCGCTGCCCAAAGACCCCTGCGGGCGGCGTCCCTTCGAGTTCGTAGATCGAAAGCAGGAATGGCTTCCAACGCCCGCCTCGACCACCGCAACCCCCTCGTGATCGACACGCACGAGCTGGGCCGGCGTCCTGGTGCGCTGCAGCGCCTGACCCGCGACGTCGACGCTCCCAGGGATCTCGGCATCCAGGGAGTCATCGGAGTGCCGGAAGGCGCCCCGCTGGAACTCGAACTCCGCCTTGAGTCGGTCATGGAAGGGGTGCTTGTCACAGGCACCGCCCGTGCAGCGGCCGAGGGGGAGTGCGTAAGGTGTCTGGAGCCGGTCGAGCTGGAGCTTCGAGCGGACTTCCAGGAGATGTTCTCGTACCCTGACGCCGACGACCGGGGCCGTGTGATCGCGGAACCGGGCGACGACGCCGAGGACGACGAGGACAGGCTCTTCATCGAGGACGGTCTGATCGACCTCGAACCCGTGCTGCGCGATGCGGTGGTGCTCGCACTGCCGATGCAGCCGGTGTGCCAGGACGACTGCCCCGGCCTGTGCTCCGAGTGCGGAGCCCGGCTCGCGGACGACCCGGACCACCACCACGACGCCGTCGACATCCGTTGGGCGGCATTGCAGGGACTCGCCGGTTCGTTGAAGGACGGCGAGAAGGACGAGATGAGCGGCGCCGAAGCGGGCGTCGACGAGAAGCAGGAGAAGTAGCCGTGGCTGTTCCGAAGCGGAAGATGTCGCGCAGCAACACGCGCCACCGCCGGTCGCAGTGGAAGGCTGCGGTCCCCACCCTGGTTGCGTGCGAGCGCTGCCACGAGCCCAAGCAGCAGCACATTGCGTGCCCGTCTTGCGGCACCTACAACAAGCGCCAGGTCCTCGAAGTCTGAGCGGCTGGTGAGAGGCACCGTGTCCACGCCAAAGAAGAACTCAGCGGACAACACGGCCTCGTCCCACACGCTTCTGGAAGGGCGGCTCGGCTACCACGTCGAGTCCGCCCTTCTGGTGCGAGCGCTGACCCACCGTTCCTACGCGTACGAGAACGGCGGTCTGCCGACGAACGAGCGGCTGGAGTTCCTCGGGGACTCCGTGCTCGGCCTCGTCGTCACGGACACGCTGTACCGCACCCACCCCGACCTGCCCGAAGGCCAGCTGGCCAAGCTGCGGGCCGCGGTGGTCAACTCGCGTGCACTGGCGGAGGTCGGCCGCGGCCTGGACCTGGGCGCCTTCATCCGGCTCGGCCGGGGTGAAGAGGGCACGGGCGGCCGGGACAAGGCATCCATCCTCGCCGACACCCTTGAAGCGGTGATCGGTGCGGTCTATCTCGACCAGGGCCTCGACGCGGCCTCCGAACTGGTGCACCGCCTGTTCGACCCGCTGATCGAGAAGTCCTCCAACCTGGGCGCCGGCCTGGACTGGAAGACGTCCCTCCAGGAGCTGACCGCGATCGAGGGACTCGGCGTGCCCGAGTACCTGGTCACGGAGACCGGCCCCGACCACGAGAAGACCTTCACTGCTGCCGCCCGCGTCGGAGGCGTCTCGTACGGCACCGGCACCGGCCGCAGCAAGAAGGAGGCGGAGCAGCAGGCAGCCGAGTCCGCCTGGCGGTCCATCCGGGCCGCCGCGGACGAGCGCGCCAAGGCGGCCAAGGAGCCGGCCAAGGAGCCTGTGAAGGAGACGGCCGACGAAGCCGTCAAGGGCGGCGACACGCCGTCCGCCACCGCCTGACCGAGCGGTACACGCTGCACAAGCAGCACGCGAGCGCCCGCCCGGCCGTCCACGCCGGCGCGGGCGCTCGGCTCGTCCACCGGTCCGTACGGTTCTGACAGGGGTCCCGATGCCCGAGTTGCCCGAGGTCGAGGTCGTCCGGCGTGGCCTGGAGCGCTGGGTCGCCCACCGGACCGTCGCCGAGACCGAGGTGCTGCACCCGCGTGCCGTACGCCGGCACCTCGCCGGCCCCGACGACTTCGCGCACCGGCTCAAGGGCCACCACATCGGCACGCCCCGCCGGCGCGGCAAGTACCTGTGGCTGCCGCTGGAGGAGACGAACCAGTCCGTCCTCGCCCACCTCGGCATGAGCGGCCAGCTGCTGGTCCAGCCGCACGACGCGCCGGACGAGAAGCACCTGCGCATCCGCGTCCGGTTCGCCGACGCCCTCGGCACCGAACTCCGCTTCGTCGACCAACGCACCTTCGGCGGACTGTCGTTGCACGACAACACCCCCGACGGCCTGCCCGACGTCATCGCGCACATCGCCCGCGACCCACTGGACCCGCTCTTCGACGACGAGGCCTTCCACCAGGCGCTGCGCCGCAAGCGGACCACCATCAAGCGGGCCCTGCTGGACCAGTCGCTGATCAGCGGGGTCGGCAACATCTACGCGGACGAGGCCCTGTGGCGCGCCCGCATCCACTACGAGCGCCCGACCGCGGGCCTCACCCGCCCGGTCACGCGGGAACTCCTCGGCCACGTCCGGGACGTGATGAACGAGGCCCTCGCCGTCGGCGGCACCAGCTTCGACAGCCTGTACGTCAACGTCAACGGCGAGTCCGGCTACTTCGACCGCTCCCTGGACGCGTACGGCCGCGAGGGCCTGCCCTGCAAGCGCTGCGGTACGCCCATGCGCCGCCGGCCCTGGATGAACCGTTCCAGCTACTTCTGCCCGAAGTGTCAGAGGGCGCCGCGCGTCTCGTCGTAACGCGCGCGGGCGGCGAGCACGTCGTCCATCGAGCCCTCCACACAGTGGATGAGCGCCAGCAGCCGCTCGGCGACCTGGCGGCCGAGGGGGGTCAGCTCGTAGTCCACGCGCGGCGGGTTCGTCGGCTGCGCCTCGCGGTGCACCAGACCGTCGCGCTCCAGCGCGTGCAGCGTCTGGGACAGCATCTTCTCGCTCACCCCGTCGACGCGCCGGCGCAGCTCGTTGAAGCGCAGCGAACCCTCGTACAGCGCGCCGAGCGTCAGCCCGCCCCAGCGGCCCGTGACGTGCTCCAGCGTGTCCCGTGAGGGGCAGGCCTTGGCGAAGACGTTGTACGCGAGGTCGTCCTGGTCCTGGGCGGTGGTGGCGGTCATGACGGCAAGGGTACGCCGAAGCAGCGCTTACCACCAGGTTGCACTAACCAGAAGTTAGTGCTTTCCTTTTGTCATCGCTCGCGAGCTGCTCTCTCAGTCGAGCCGCCCTTTCCGCTGCCCCTTTCGAGGAGTCCGCATGACCACGCCCGTCGTTTCCATCGCCTACCACTCCGGCTACGGCCACACCACCGTGATCGCCGAGGCCGTGCGCACCGGTGCCGTCGAGGCGGGTGCCGAGGTGCACCTGATCAAGGTGGACGAGATCACCGAGGAGCAGTGGGAGACGCTGGACCGCTCCGACGTGATCGTCTTCGGCTCGCCCACCTACATGGGCACCGCCTCCGGAGCCTTCCACGCGTTCGCCGAGGCGACCTCCAAGCGCTGGTTCGGCCAGGACTGGAAGGACAAGCTGGCCGCCGGCTTCACCAACTCCGCCTCCAAGAGCGGCGACAAGCTGCACACCCTGCAGTTCTTCCAGACGCTCGCCGCCCAGCACGGAATGCACTGGGTCAACCTCGGCCTGCTCCCCGGCTGGAACAGCAGCACCGCCTCCGAGAACGACCTCAACCGCCTCGGCTTCTTCACCGGCGCCGCCGCCCAGAGCAACAACGACCAGGGTCCCGAGGGCGTCCACAAGGCCGACATAGCCACCGCCGAGCACCTGGGCCGCCGGGTGACGGAGACGGCGAAGATCTTCGCGCGCGGACGCGCCGCCGCGTAAGGCCGCGCCCGTCCGGCTGCTGTACATCCTTGCTGTACAGCAGCCGGACGCGCGAGGTACAACATCGCCATGACGACACGACCGACGCGGGCGATGTGGTGGGCCGAGACGGCGGTCTGCCTCACCGTGGCCGCCGCGACCCTCACGGCGATCGCGTTCCTGGGATCGTCGGCCGCCGGCGGCCGTCACGTGACTCTCGACGTCGTGCCGTCGACCGTGTCGATCGCGCTGTCCCTCGGCGCCGGCATCTTCGTGAGCGGCCGGTTCAGGGCGTGGGGGTTGCGCCGCAGAGCCGCGTGCCCCCCACCACCAGGGCGCTGAGCCGCGGGATTCTCAGTACCCGAAGTCCTGTGTCCACCAGGGGCCGCCCGGGCCGAAGTGGACGCCGACACCGAGGGTCTTGAAGTTGCAGCTCAGGATGTTGGCGCGGTGGCCGGGGCTGTTCATCCAGGCAGCCATCACAGCCGCCGCGTCGGCCTGTCCGCGGGCTATGTTCTCGCCGCCGAGGTCGGTGATGCCGGCCTTCGCGGCCCGGTCCCACGGCGAGTTGCCGTCCGGGTCGGTGTGGTCGAAGAAGCCCCGCGCGGCCATGTCGTCGCTGAACGTCTCGGCCAGCCCGGTCAGCGAGGAGTTCGCCGCCAGCGGGCTGCAGCCGGCCTTCGCCCGCTCGTCGTTGACGAGCTTCAGCACCTCGGCCTCGGCGGCGGCCTCCTTCGACACCGTCACCGGGGAGGAGGACGGCGCGGGCGCCTTGGTGGCCGTACGGGACGGGGTGGCCTTCGGCTCAGCGGGCTCGGCCGACTTGGAGGGCTTGCTGGGCGTGGTGGGCGTGGAGGGCGTGGACGGGGTGAGCCTCGGCGCCGGCTTCTTGGCGGCCGTCTTCGAGGGGGCGGGCTTCGACGGGGCCGTCCTCGATGGAGCCGTCTTCGTAGGGGCCGGCTTCGGCGAGGCCGTCTTCGTCGGGGTCGGCTTGGGGGACGCCGACTTCGAGGCAGAGGCAGAGGCAGACGCAGAACTGGAGGCAGAGGCCGCGGTCGAGGCCGACGGGCTCGGGGAATCACCACGTCCGGCGCTTCCGCCGACTGTCCCGCTGGTGGAGCTGCCGGTGGGACCGCTGTGGGCGCTGCCCGAGGTGCCGCCCTGTTCGCTCGCCGTGTTGCCGGGTGAGTCGGCGACCTGCGGCCGCTCCCCGCCGGTGGTGTGCGTGCTGCCGCCGAGCTGGTAGTTCTCCAGGCCTGGTACGACGCCCGTGGCCACCGCGATCGTGCCGAGGGCGACGGCCACGGACACCCCGAGCAGCCCCATACGCACCGGTCGTGCGGCCTTGCCGCGCCGGGGGCGGTCGGCGGACGGCCCATCGGCCGGGGTGAAACCGCCCCCCGCGGAGCCGGAGCCGGAGCCGGAGGAGCTGGGGCTGGAGCCGGGTGTGGCCGGTGCCCCGTCGTGGTCCGTCGCGAAGAGATACGCCTGGGCCTTCGCGTCGGCCTCGGCGTACGCCTCCGGGTTCAGGTAGGGCGCTATGCCCATGGGTATCGGCCGTTCCCCCGCGGACGAGTGCCGGGCGTCGCCGCTCCCCGCGCCGGAACGCTGCGTGTCCGTGACCCCCGTGGCGCGGCCCTTGGCGGCGCGGCCGGCGGCGGAGCGTCGGTGGCGTCCCATGTCCTTGCCCTCTTCCTCGTGCTCGCGGTCGACCCGTGTCCGCACGGCGAGTGACTCGCTGGCGAGGGACTCCTTCTGGCCGACCCCACCCACTCGATCGAGTGGGTTTTCATATGCGATTCATTGGGTCCGGACGGTACCCCATGGCGCTGGGGGACGATGTGTCCCGAGCGACACCGGCCGGTTAGGTTGCACCCATGAGCGAGGATGTACGACTGGTCGCCTGGGTGCGTGGACACGTGCAGGGCGTGGGTTTTCGCTGGTTCACGCGTGCCAAGGCACTGGAGATCGGCGGGTTGAGTGGTTTTGCTCTCAATTTGGCCGACGGCCGGGTCCAGGTGGTCGCGGAGGGGTCACGGGAGGGCTGCGAGGGGCTGCTGGGCTGGCTCCAGGGCAGCGACACGCCCGGGCGCGTGGACGGCGTCACCGAGATCTGGGACACACCCCGCGGCGGCTACGACGGCTTCGCCGTTCGCTGAACCGATACGGCAGAGCCCCGCGGGCCGGGGCGCGGGGAGCTGCCAAAGGCACGTGCGCGAAGCGAAAACGCCCTGGTGGTTGCCAAGACGGGCGGGGCATGGCAGGCTCCGCAGGTACTGCTGGTCACCACGCCCTGAGGGTTCCGGAGAGGTCACAGCGCCGCCGTTTTTCCGGCCGCGCGCCCCGGTTTGCCCACCAATACAGGGCGTGATCGTGTTGACCGTCAAACTTTTTGGTGAGACGCTGAAAGCCCCGCGCACCTTAGCTGTTTGGCATGGAACAACAGCAGAGCAACACCCGGATGTGCCAAGCACCGCGGGTGCGAATCCCTCACGACCCACACCGCATCGGTCGGTCACTCAGTGTGGAGGACCATCCATCATGGCAAAGGCGCTTCTCGGTTACGTCGGCGGCTCCGACCCTCGACTCCTCGCCGAGATGCGACGGCTGCAGCAGCGTGTCCAGGACCTGGAGTCCGAGCTGGTACGGATCCAGGCGGAGAACGAAGCGCTGACGGCTGCCGCCTCTCAGGACAGGATCATGGAGAGCATCGACGCACACCAGGCGGAGCCTGCGCTCACCTGATCGTTGCATCGCTCCACGACAGCAGTCACAGCGATCGGGCTGCCCGTATCAACCGCTCAGTTGGTCGGACGGCTGAGACCCAGCCGTCAGAGAGTTGCAAGGGACGCTTCGGCGTCCCTTCTTTCTTCCCCCGCGCATCCTTTCACCTTCTTTAACGTCTGGTGTGCCCTGCATGTTCAATGGTGAAACCGCGCGGTTGCGAGGGTTCATGGAGTGAGATAGCGGCGGCGGGTAGAGTCCGGCGGCGTGCACCTCAAGGCCCTGACCCTCCGCGGGTTCAAGTCGTTCGCCTCGGCGACCACACTCCGGTTCGAACCGGGGATCACGTGTGTCGTCGGCCCGAACGGCTCGGGCAAGTCCAATGTCGTGGACGCGCTCAGCTGGGTCATGGGCGAGCAGGGCGCCAAGTCGCTGCGCGGCGGCAAGATGGAGGACGTCATCTTCGCCGGCACCACCGGCCGTCCGCCGCTGGGCCGCGCCGAGGTGTCCCTGACCATCGACAACTCCGACGGGGCGCTGCCCATCGAGTACGCCGAGGTCACCATCACGCGGATCATGTTCCGCAACGGCGGCAGCGAGTACCAGATCAACGGTGACACCTGCCGCCTCCTGGACATCCAGGAACTCCTCTCCGACTCCGGCATCGGCCGCGAGATGCACGTCATCGTCGGCCAGGGCCAGCTCGACTCCGTCCTGCACGCCGATCCCATGGGCCGCCGCGCCTTCATCGAAGAGGCCGCGGGCGTGCTGAAGCACCGCAAGCGCAAGGAGAAGGCGCTCCGCAAGCTGGACGCGATGCAGGCCAACCTCGCGCGCGTGCAGGACCTCACCGACGAACTGCGCCGCCAGCTCAAGCCGCTGGGCCGGCAGGCGGCGGTGGCGCGCCGGGCCGCCGTCATCCAGGCCGACCTCCGCGACGCCCGCCTGCGGCTCCTCGCCGACGACCTCGTTCGCCTGCGCGAAGCCCTGCGGGCCGAGATCGCCGACGAGGCGGCCCTGAAGGAACGCAAGGAGAGCGCCGAGCAGGAGCTGAAGAAGGCCCTGACCCGCGAGGCCCTGCTGGAGGACGAGGTACGCCGGCTCACTCCGCGCCTCCAGCGCGCCCAGCAGACCTGGTACGAGCTGTCCCAGCTGGCCGAGCGCGTCCGCGGCACCGTCTCGCTGGCCGACGCCCGGGTCAAGAGCGCCACCTCCGCGCCCCCCGACGAGCGGCGCGGCCGGGACCCCGAGGACCTGGAGCGCGAGGCCGCCCGCATCCGCGAGCAGGAGGCGGAACTGGAAGCCGCCCTGGAAGCGGCCCAGCGCGCACTGGACGACACCGTCGCCCACCGCGCCGAACTTGAGCGCGAGCTGGCCATGGAGGAGCGCCGGCTGAAGGATGTCGCGCGTGCCATCGCCGACCGCCGTGAGGGCCTGGCCCGGCTGACCGGGCAGGTGGGCGCGGCCCGCTCGCGCGCCGCCTCCGCCCAGGCCGAGATCGACCGGCTGGCCACGGCCCGCGACGAGGCACAGGAACGTGCGGTGCGCGCGCAGGAGGAGTACGAGGCACTGCAGGCCGAGGTCGACGGCCGGGACGCCGGCGACGCGGACCTGGCCGAGCAGCACGAGGCCGCGAAGCAGCAGCTCACCGACGCCGAGACCGCCTTGAGCACGGCCCGCGAGGCACTCAGCGCCGCCGAGCGCAGCCGTGCGGCGACCCAGGCTCGCCACGAGGCGCTGGCGCTGGGCCTGCGCCGGAAGGACGGCACCGGAATACTGCTGGGGGCAAGGGACCGGCTCACCGGGGTGCTGGGTCCGGCGGCGGAGCTGCTGACCGTGACGCCGGGTTACGAGGTCGCACTGGCCGCGGCCTTCGGCGCGGCGGCGGACGCGATCGCCGTGACGACCCCCGCGGCGGCCGCCGAGGCGATCAAGCTGCTGCGTAAGCAGGACGGCGGCCGGGCGGCCCTGCTCCTGGCAGGCGCCCCGGAGGAAGCGCCCCGCGGGGGCGCGGGGCAGCATCAGTGTGCGGTTCCGCCGCGGGGCGTGACCGGCCACGACGAACCGGTGGACGCCGGACTGCCTGCCACCGCCCTCTCTGCGGAGCGCCTCGTCCGCGGCCCCGCCGAGCTGATGCCCGCCGTACGACGCCTGCTGCGCGGAATGGTCGTGGTCGAAGACCTGGACGACGCCGAGGCCCTGATCTACTCCCGCCCGGAGCTGACCGCCGTCACCACTGAAGGCGACCTCCTCGGCGCCCACTTCGCGCACGGCGGTTCCGCCGGGGCGCCCAGCCTGCTGGAGGTGCAGGCGTCCGTCGACGAGGCCGCGGCCGAGCTGGCCGAGCTGGCGGTGCGGTGCGCGGAGCTGGCCGAGGAACAGCAGGTGGCGGCCGAGCGCCGCAGGCGGACCGCCGCCCTCGTGGAAGAGATCGCAGAGCGCCGCCGCGCCGCCGACCGCGAGAAGTCGGCCGTCGCCCAGCAGCTCGGCCGGCTCGCCGGCCAGGCGCGCGGCGCCGCCGGGGAGGCCGAGCGTTCGGCCGCGGCGGCGGCACGCGCGCAGGAGGCGCTGGACAAGGCCGTACAGGAGGCCGAAGAGCTGGCCGAGCGGCTGGCCGTCGCCGAGGAGATGCCGGTGGAGGAGGAGCCGGACACCTCCGTGCGGGACCGGCTCGCCGCCGACGGGGCCAATGCCCGGCAGACCGAGATGGAGGCCCGCCTCCAGGTCCGTACGCACGAGGAGCGGGTCAAGGGGCTCGCCGGGCGTGCCGACTCGCTCGACCGCGCGGCCCGCGCCGAACGCGAGGCACGCGCGCGTGCCGAGCAGCGCCGGGCCCGGCTGCGGCACGAGGCGGCCGTGGCCGAGGCCGTCGCCTCCGGCGCCCGGCAGCTGCTCGCGCATGTCGAGGCGTCCCTCGCCCGGGCCGAGCAGGAGCGTTCCGCCGCCGAGGCCGCCAAGGTCCGCGGCGAGCAGGAGCTGTCCGCCGCGCGCGCCCAGGGACGTGACCTCAAGGCCGAACTCGACAAGCTCACCGACTCCGTCCACCGGGGCGAGGTGCTCGGCGCCGAGAAGCGGCTGCGCATCGAGCAGCTGGAGACCAGGGCGCTGGAGGAGCTGGGCGTCGAACCGGAGGGGCTGGTGACGGAGTACGGCCCGCACCAGCTCGTGCCCCCGTCGCCCCCCGCCGACGGCGAGCGGCTGCCCGAGGACCCGGAGCACCCGCGCAACCAGCCCCGCCCCTTCGTCCGGGCCGAGCAGGAGAAGCGGCTCAAGGCCGCCGAGCGGGCGTACCAGCAGCTGGGCAAGGTCAACCCGCTGGCGCTGGAGGAGTTCGCGGCGCTGGAGGAGCGGCACAAGTTCCTCAGCGAGCAGCTGGAGGACCTGAAGAAGACCCGCGCCGATCTGCTCCAGGTGGTGAAGGAGGTCGACGAGCGCGTCGAACAGGTCTTCACCGAGGCGTACCGGGACACCGCGCGCGAGTTCGAGGGCGTATTCAGCCGGCTGTTCCCGGGCGGCGAGGGCCGCCTGGTGCTGACCGACCCCGACAACATGCTGACCACGGGCGTGGACGTCGAGGCGCGTCCGCCGGGCAAGAAGGTCAAGCGGCTCTCCCTGCTCTCCGGCGGCGAGCGCTCGCTGACGGCCGTCGCGCTGCTGGTGTCGATCTTCAAGGCCCGGCCGAGCCCGTTCTACGTCATGGACGAGGTCGAGGCCGCGCTGGACGACACCAACCTCCAGCGGCTCATCCGGATCATGCAGGAGCTGCAGGAGGCCTCGCAGCTGATCGTGATCACGCACCAGAAGCGCACGATGGAGGTCGCCGACGCGCTCTACGGCGTGTCCATGCAGGGCGATGGTGTGTCGAAGGTCATCTCCCAGCGACTCCGCTACCCCTCTGTTCAAGAAGTGAACACAAACCCCTCGGGCATATCTCAAAACTCACAGCACTTGAACTATTGACTTCGAAACTTGAAGGCATAGTCTCTGCAACGTTGCTTTTACCTTCAGGTCTCACCTGTAAGGGCTCTACCCCCACCGGCAGCGTTGCCGTGGCCCGAGGAGATTCACGTGACCAGCACAGCGCAGGCACCTCAGTCAGGAGCCAGGACGGCTCATCCCGAGCATCTCGGGCACGTCATCTTCATCGCGGCGGCTGCCGCCATGGGCGGCTTCCTCTTCGGCTACGACAGCTCCGTGATCAACGGCGCCGTCGAGGCGATCCGGGACCGCTACGACATCGGCTCCGCGGCCCTCGCCCAGGTCATCGCGATCGCCCTGATCGGCTGCGCCATCGGCGCCGCGACCGCCGGCCGCATAGCCGACCGCATCGGCCGCATCCGGGTCATGCAGATCGCCGCGGTCCTCTTCGTCGTCAGCGCCGTCGGCTCCGCGCTGCCCTTCTCCCTGTGGGACTTCGCCTTCTGGCGCGTCATCGGCGGCTTCGCCATCGGCATGGCCTCCGTGATCGGCCCGGCCTACATCGCCGAGGTCGCCCCGCCCGCCTACCGTGGCCGGCTCGGCTCCTTCCAGCAGGCCGCGATCGTCGTCGGCATCGCCATCTCCCAGCTGGTCAACTGGGGTCTGCTCAACGCCGCCGGCGGTGACCAGCGCGGCAAGCTGATGGGCCTGGAGGCCTGGCAGGTCATGCTCGGCGTGATGGTCGTCCCGGCCGCGCTGTACGGCCTGCTGTCCTTCGCGATCCCCGAGTCCCCGCGCTTCCTGCTCTCGGTCGGCAAGCGCGACCGCGCCAAGGAGATCCTCGCCGAGGTCGAGGGCACGGGCATCGACCTGGACGCCCGCGTCGCCGAGATCGAGCACGCGATGACGAGCGAGCACAAGTCCTCCTTCAAGGACCTGCTCGGCGGCGGCTTCTTCTTCAAGCCGATCGTCTGGATCGGTATCGGCCTGTCGGTCTTCCAGCAGTTCGTCGGCATCAACGTCGCGTTCTACTACTCCTCGACGCTGTGGCAGTCGGTCGGTGTCGACCCGACGGACTCGTTCTTCTATTCCTTCACGACGTCGATCATCAACATCGTCGGCACCGTGATCGCGATGATCTTCGTGGACCGCGTCGGCCGCAAGCCGCTCGCCCTCATCGGCTCCGTCGGCATGGCCGTCGGCCTCGCGCTGGAGGCCTGGGCGTTCTCCTCCCACCTGGTCGACGGCAAGCTGCCCGCCACCCAGGGCTGGATCGCCCTGATCGCCGCCCACGTGTTCGTCCTCTTCTTCGCCCTGTCCTGGGGTGTGGTCGTCTGGGTCATGCTCGGCGAGATGTTCCCGAACAAGATCCGTGCCGCCGCCCTGGGCGTGGCCGCCGCCGCGCAGTGGATCGCCAACTGGGCCATCACCGCGAGCTTCCCGTCGCTGGCCGACTGGAACCTGGCCGGCACCTACGTGATCTACACGGTCTTCGCCGCGCTCTCCATCCCGTTCGTCCTGAAGTTCGTCAAGGAGACCAAGGGCAAGTCCCTGGAGGAGATGGGCTGAGCCTCGTAGCGAGGCCCCCGAACTCGGGGAGAAGGGCCAAGTCCCCGCTGCCCCTCTCCTCGTACCGTCCGCCGCCCCCGTTCCGGCCACTGCCCGGAACGGGGGCGGCGGTTCTCGTCCCACCAGACGCACCGAATACCCGCAGCTCAGCCGCTCAGCGCCGGAAGGACCCGCTCCGCGAACAGCCTGAGGCTGCGCCACCCCTCCTCCACCGGCATCCCGCCCGCCAGCGGATGCAGCACCAGGCTGTCCAGGCCCTGCGCCGCGCACTGCTCGGGGGTGAGGATCCGGTACACGCCCTCGGCGCGCAGCTCCTCGACGGTCGTGGCGGCCGACTTCACCGCCGACCGGACCTGCCCCGACTGCCAGGAGGCGTAGGTCCGCGCCTCGTGCAGGAAGTGCCCGCCGTACTCGGCCCACGCCCGGTCCGGGTCCTCGGCGACATGGAGGAGCGGGGTCTCGGCGGCCGGCATCATCGTCCAGCCCTCGGTGCCGTACTCGGTGAGCTTCTCCTTGTAATACGCCTCCAGCTCCGGCAGATGCGCGCTCGGGAAGAACGGCAGGCCCAGCCGGGCGGCGCGGCGGGCGGCGGCCTTCGAGGAGCCGCCGACCAGCAGCAGGGGATGCGGATCGGTGTACGGCCGCGGGGTGAGCCGCACCCTGCGGCCCCGGTACGCGAACTCCTCGCCGGTCCACGCCGCGAGCAGCGTCTCCAGCAGCTCGTCCTGGAGCCGGCCCCGCCGCTTCCAGTCCACGTCGAACAGTGCGTACTCCTCGGGCCGGTAGCCGATCCCGGCCACGGTCACCAGCCGCCCGCCGCTCAGCAGGTCCAGCACGGCGATGTCCTCGGCCAGCCGCAACGGGTCGTGCAGCGGGCCGATCACCGCCGACACCGTGACCGCGATCCGGCGGGTGGCCCCGAAGACCGCGCCCGCGAAGGCGAACGGCGACGGCAGCCAGTTGTTCTCCGCGCCGTGGTGCTCCTCGGTCTGCACGGTGCTGATCCCGTGCTCGTCGGCGTACGCGGCCATCTCCAGGGCGGCCCGGTAGCGGGCGGAGAGGGCGGCGGGACCGGCGCCGGGCGCGACGAGGTTGAAACGTACGACGGTGACGGGCATGCGAAGTCCCCCTCCGGTAGGACTCGGTGGAGGGGGACGGTAGCTGACGGTGCGTCAGACGGCCAGGGGCTCGGGCTCTTCCGCGGCGGGTTCGGCCGCCGGACGCGCCACGGCCGGCTTCGGCAGCACGACGTAGAGCACACCCGAGACGACGATCGTCGCGACCCAGCCGAGGCCGTACTCGCCGATCACGTTGTTCGTCGCGAGCGGGCCGGTGAACCAGTCCGAGGTGGTGAACATCAGGCCCGACACCAGGCCGGCCGCCCAGGCGGCGACGGCCGCGGGGGAGAAGCCGCCCTTGTACCAGTAGGCGCTGGTGCGCGTGGTGTCGGCCATGGCCCGGCCGTCGTACTCCGTACGGCGCAGCATGTCCGCGCCGAACACGCCGACCCACGCGGAGAAGGCGACCGCCAGCAGCGACAGGAAGGCGATGAAGGAGCCCATGAAGCTCGTCGCCACCAGCATCAGCACCCCGCCGAAGGCCAGCGAGATCACGGCGTTGACCGAGACCGCCCAGTGCCGCGGCACCTTGAAGCCCAGGGTCTGCGCGGTGAAGCCCGCCGAGTACATCGACATCGAGTTGATCAGCAGCATGCCGATCAGCGCGATGAACAGGTACGGCACCGCGATCCAGGTCGGCAGGATCTCGCCGAGGAAGGACACCGGGTCGGCCGCCGAGGCCAGGTCCGGCGTGGAGACCGCCATCACCGCGCCCATCAGGACCATGGGCAGGACGACGACACCGGCGCCGCCCACCGCCGTACCCACGATCGCCTTCGACGACGCCGTGCGCGGCAGGTAGCGGGTGAAGTCCGGGGCGGACGGGATCCAGCTGACACCGCCGGCCGCGATCATGCCGATGCCGGTGATCACCGCGGCCGTCGAGCCGGCGCTGTGGTCCATCACCTTCGACCAGTCGCTGTTCGCCGCCAGGTAGCCCAGGACGAGCACCGAGAAGACACCGAAGAGGTAGGTCGCGTACTTGTTGCACTTCTGCACGGCGTTGATGCCGAGCCCGGAGATCGCGAACGTCGCGACGACGAACACCAGCAGCGTCACCATGTCCAGCACGCTGTTCGCCTCGATGCCGAACAGGATGTCCAGGATGGTGAGCATCGCGTACGCGCCGGTCACCGCGTTGATCGTCTCCCAGCCCCAGCGCGCCACCCAGATCAGCGAACCCGGCAGCAGGTTGCCGCGCTGCCCGAAGACCGCCCGCGACAGCGCCATGCCGGGCGCGCCGCCCCGCTTGCCCGCGATGCCGATCAGGCCGACGAGGCCGTACGACACGATCGGCGCCGCGACGGCGACGATCAGCGCCTGCCAGATGTTCAGGTGGTACGCCACGACCAGGCTCGCGCCCATCGTCAGCAGCAGCACGCTGATGTTCGCGCCGACCCAGGTGGGGAACAGCTCTCGGGTCTTCGCCGTGCGCTCGTGGTCGGGGACCTGCTCGATACCTCGGGTCTCGAGAGCGCCCTCGGTCTCGACGGATGTGCTCATGAAGAGGTGCCAGACGTGGGGGGACAAGGGGACGTGGGGACTCTACGCGCGTGGATAGCGCGGCCACCATCGTACTTTGCGACGAGTACTCATGTTAAGTGGCCTTTGTCTCTCGGAGGAAGGCACAAACAGGCTCCTGGCGAACCCCATGGCCGATACTGGTCGGGTTATGGAAACCGTCATCCTTGCTGTAGTCATCGCCGTGGTCGTGCTCGCGGCGCTCGGCGGGCTGGTGGTCGGCAGCCGGCGCAAGAAGCAGCTGCCCCCGCCGCCCGCGCAGGCGCCCGACATCACCGCGCCCCCGGCCGAGCCGCACGTCGGCGACGAGGCCGAGACACCGCGCGACGAACCGCGCCGGACGATCGAGGAGGTGGATCTCCCGGGCGGCCCCGCACCGGTCGCCGTCGAGGAGCCTCCCGTCGTCGAGGTGCCCGAGGTCGCGGCTCCCGAGATCGAGATCCCGGAGCCCACCGCAGGCCGGCTGGTCCGCCTCCGTGCCCGCCTCTCCCGCTCGCAGAACGCCCTCGGCAAGGGCCTGCTCACGCTGCTCTCGCGCGAGCACCTGGACGAGGACACATGGGAGGAGATCGAGGACACGCTGCTCACCGCCGATGTCGGCGTGCAGCCCACCCAGGAACTGGTCGAGCGCCTGCGCGAACGCGTGAAGGTCCTCGGCACCCGCACCCCCGCGGAGCTGCGCGGTCTGCTCCGCGAGGAACTCCTCAAGCTGGTCGGCACCGAGGCCGACCGTACGGTGAAGACCGAGCCCGAGGACCGCAAGCCGGGCATCGTGATGATCGTCGGCGTCAACGGCACCGGCAAGACCACCACCACCGGCAAGCTCGCCCGCGTCCTGGTGGCCGACGGCCGTACCGTCGTCCTCGGTGCCGCGGACACCTTCCGTGCCGCCGCCGCCGACCAGCTCCAGACCTGGGGCGAGCGCGTCGGCGCCTACACCGTGCGCGGGCCGGAGGCCGGTGACCCCGCCTCCGTCGCCTTCGACGCGGTCAAGGAAGGCAAGGAGATGGGGGTCGACGTCGTCCTCATCGACACCGCCGGGCGTCTGCACACCAAGACCGGCCTCATGGACGAGCTGGGCAAGGTCAAGCGCGTGGTCGAGAAGCACGCGCCGCTCGACGAGGTCCTGCTCGTCCTGGACGCCACCACCGGCCAGAACGGCCTGGTCCAGGCCCGCGTCTTCGCCGAGGTCGTGGACATCACCGGCATCGTGCTGACCAAGCTGGACGGCACGGCGAAGGGCGGCATCGTGGTCGCGGTCCAGCGCGAGCTGGGCGTGCCGGTCAAGCTGGTCGGGCTCGGCGAGGGCGCGGACGATCTGGCGCCGTTCGAGCCGGAGGCGTTCGTGGATGCCCTTATCGGCGACTGACCACCTCCCGACGTCGGGAGGTGCCGACGAGAAGCTCCCGCCCCGAGGTGCAGTCGGGGACGGGAGCTTCGTCATGTCCGGCGCGGTTACGTCCGCGACCGGTGTGCCACGTACGCCAGCGTCCCCAGCAGCAGCCGGGCCGCCGGAGGCCTCGTCGCCGAGTCCAGCGCGGGCGGGCGCAGCCAGCGGACCGGGCCCAGGCCGCCCCGGTCGGACGGCGGGGCGGTGATGTGCGTGCCGGGGCCGAGGCCGCGCAGGTCCAGCGCGGCCGGGTCGTCCCAGCCCATGCGGTAGAGCAGTCGGGGGAGGCCTGCGGCGGCGCCGGGCGCGACGAAGAAGTGGGCGCGGCCGTCCGGGGTGGCGGTGACCGGACCGAGCGGGAGACCCATGCGCTCCAGACGGACCAGGGCGCGCCGGCCGGCCGGCTCCGAGACCTCGATGACGTCGAACGCCTGGCCGACCGGCAGCAGCACCGAGGCGCCCGGGAACTCGGACCAGGCCTTGCTCACCTCGTCCAGCGTGGCCCCGGCCGGCACCACGGGCGCGAAGTCCAGCGGATGCGCGCCCGGCGCCGCGCAGTCGGGGTGCCCGCACGAACAGGCGCCTCCGGCGGCCCGTGCCCCCGGCACCACGTCCCAGCCCCACAGTCCGGTGAACTCGGCGACGGTGGTGCACTCCGAGGAACGGCCGCGCCGACGCGTGCCGGAACGCATCTCGCGGATGCCGCCGATCGTGAAGCCCATGCCCCCTCCAACGGGTCCAGCGCGCCGGTGGTTACGTCACGGAACGAGACGGAAGCGGACCGTAACGCTACGGCTCCGCCTTCCCGTCGGGTCGCAGGGCCAAGGCGGCGCTTTGAAGCGCGACGGGTGGCACGTCGAGGGCCACGCGCCCCCGAGTGCATCACTCCGCCCACTTCCGGCTGTCCTGTGTCAAGTGAATCGCGCCGAGCCGATCGTGAGTTCATTCGAAGGGGTGGCGAATGGTGGCGTTTCCGGGATCCCCGTGGTGGGCGGGTGATCGTAGGATTACTGTGAGTGTGCGAGTCCTGGGGGCACATCCACTCGTGGGTATGCCGGAGGCAAGTCGTCATCCCGTTCGAAGGGTGAGAACCGGAGGACGGGAAGCCGTATTTACCGGCATTCTGATAGGGCTTGGCGCACTAGGCGACAAGTGGTCTCAGGGATGGGGGCGTTCCAGTGGGCGGCAACGGCGGTAGCGGGACGAACGCTGACAAGCGCCCCAACGAGCTGCTCGGCTCGTGGTTCGTGCGCAGCGGCTGGTCCAAGGGCGAGCTGGCCCGCCAAGTGAACCGCAGGGCACGCCAGTTGGGTGCCAACCACATCTCCACCGACACCTCGCGCGTGCGCCGCTGGCTGGACGGCGAGAACCCGCGCGAACCGATCCCGCGCATCCTCTCCGAGCTGTTCTCCGAGCGCTTCGGCTGCGTCGTCTCCATCGAGGACCTCGGCCTGCGCGCCGCCCGCCAGTCGCCCGCCGCCTCCGGTGTCGACCTGCCCTGGACGGGCCCGCAGACGGTCGCCCTGCTCGGCGAGTTCTCCCGCAGCGACCTGATGCTCGCCCGGCGCGGCTTCCTCGGGACCTCGCTCGCCCTGTCCGCCGGCCCCTCCCTCATCGAGCCCATGCAGCGCTGGCTCGTGCCCTCCCCGGTCGCCCCGGTCCCGCCCGAGCCCGAGCCCGTTCTCGACCCGCGCAGGCCGGGCCGGCTCTCCCAGCCCGAGCTGGACCTGCTGGAGTCCACCACCCGCATGTTCCGCCAGTGGGACGCCCAGTGCGGCGGCGGCCTGCGCCGCAAGGCGGTCGTCGGCCAGCTGCACGAGGTCACCGACCTGCTCCAGGAACCCCAGCCCGAGGCGACCACCCGCAAGCTGTTCCAGGTAGCCGCCGAGCTGGCCGAACTGGCCGGCTGGATGTCGTACGACGTCGGACTCCAGCCCACCGCGCAGAAGTACTTCGTCCTCGCCCTGCACGCGGCCAAGGAAGCCGGCGACAAGCCCCTCGGTTCGTACATCCTCTCCAGCATGAGCCGCCAGATGATCCATCTCGGCCGGCCCGAGGACGCCCTGGAGCTGATCCACCTCGCCCAGTACGGCAGCCGTGACTGCGCGAGCCCGCGCACCCAGTCCATGCTGTATGCGATGGAGGCCCGCGCCTACGCCAACATGGGCCAGCCCGGCAAGACCAAGCGCGCCGTCCGCATGGCCGAGGACACCTTCGCCGAGGCCGACGAGTGGGACGAGCCGGACCCCGACTGGATCCGCTTCTTCTCCGAGGCCGAGCTGTACGGCGAGAACTCCCACTCCTTCCGCGACCTGGCCTACGTCGCCGGACGCAGCCCCACCTACGCCTCCCTCGCCGAGCCGCTCATGCAGCGGGCCGTGGAGCTGTTCGCCAAGGACCCCGAGCACCAGCGGTCGTACGCGCTCAACCTGATCGGCATGGCCACCGTGCACCTGCTCCAGCGCGAGCCCGAGCACAGCACGGAGTACGCCTCGAAGGCCATGGAGATCGCCAAGAAGGTCCGCTCCGAGCGTGTGAACACTCGTATCCGAAAGACGGTCGACACGGCCGTCCGCGACCACGGCGACCTCGCCGCCGTGGTCGGCCTCAGCGACCAGCTCGCCGTCGACCTACCGGAGAACGCCGAGGCGGTCTGACCCGCCCGGCCCCCATGCGCCGGCCGCGGCCGGTCCTCCCGAACTGCCCGACTCGGCTCCCCCATGCCAGGTCATCGAGAGGCCCGCCGCGGCCGGTCTGTCTCCCCGCGGGGATCCGGCGGAGGATCTCCCGGAGAAGGTTGCGCCACGATAACGATCGCGCGGCCCCGCATCTCGGACTTCATCGACGCGTAACACGCAGGGCGCCTTCGTCACCCCGGCGAAACAACGAGGGGCTTCCACCGAAACCGCGCTGCGCCAGTCTCATGGCGCATAACCGGCCCACCCCTCACACCACCGGACCGCTCAGGCACCGCCCGCACGGGGCCGTACAACCGACGAGGAGACGCCGATGGCACCAGCCATCATGCTTGCGGCGGACGCGAAACTGTCGTCCGCCAACACAGGCTTCATGCTCATCTGCTCCGCCCTGGTGATGCTCATGACCCCGGGCCTCGCCTTCTTCTACGGCGGCATGGTCCGCGTCAAGAGCACCCTGAACATGCTGATGATGAGCTTCATCAGCCTCGGGATCGTCACCATCCTGTGGGTGCTGTACGGCTTCTCCCTCGCCTTCGGCACGGGCAACGGCCTCCTCGGCTTCAACGCCGACTGGATCGGCCTCAGCGACATCGGCCTCACGGAACTCTGGGACGGCTACACCATCCCGGTCTTCGTCTTCATGGTCTTCCAGCTGATGTTCGCGATCATCACGCCGGCCCTGATAAGCGGCGCCCTCGCCGACCGGGTCAAGTTCTCCGCCTGGGCACTCTTCATCACCCTGTGGGTCACGATCGTCTACGTGCCGGTCGCGCACTGGGTCTGGGGCGGCGACGGCTGGGCCTACAAGCTCGGCGTGATCGACTTCGCGGGCGGTACGGCGGTCCACATCAACGCCGGTGCGGCGGCGCTCGGTGTCATCCTCGTCATCGGCAAGCGCGTCGGCTTCAAGCGCGACCCCATGCGCCCGCACAGCCTCCCGCTGGTCATGCTCGGCGCCGGTCTGCTCTGGTTCGGCTGGTTCGGCTTCAACGCCGGCTCGTGGCTCGGCAACGACGACGGCGTCGGCGCGCTGATGTTCGTCAACACGCAGGTCGCGACGGCCGCCGCCATGCTCGCCTGGCTCGCCTACGAGAAGATCCGGCACGGCGCGTTCACCACGCTCGGCGCCGCCTCCGGCGCGGTCGCCGGCCTGGTCGCCATCACCCCGTCCGGTGGCGCGGTCTCCCCGCTCGGCGCGATCGCCGTCGGCGCCATCGCCGGTGTCGCCTGCGCCGCGGCCGTCGGCCTGAAGTTCAAGTTCGGCTACGACGACTCGCTCGACGTCGTCGGCGTCCACATGGTCGGCGGAATCATCGGCTCCCTGCTCATCGGCTTCTTCGCCACCGGCAAGGGCCAGTCCGAGGCCACGGGCGTCTTCTACGGCGACCACACCTGGACCCAGCTGTGGAAGCAGTGCGCCGGCGTCGGCGCGGTCCTCGCCTACTCCCTGGTCGTCTCCGCCGTCCTCGCCTTCCTCCTCGACAGGACGATCGGCATGCGGGTCACCGAGGACGAGGAGATCTCCGGCATCGACCAGGCCGAGCACGCCGAGACCGCATACGACTTCAGCGGCGCCGGTGGCGGAGTCACCGGATCCGTCGCCGCCCCGGCCCTGGCCGCCGCGCAGAGCAAGAAGGTGGACGCATGAAGCTCATCACCGCCGTCGTGAAGCCCCACCGGCTCGACGAGATCAAGGAGGCCCTCCAGGCCTTCGGCGTCCACGGACTCACGGTCACCGAGGCCAGCGGCTACGGCCGGCAGCGCGGTCACACCGAGGTCTACCGCGGCGCCGAGTACACCGTCGACCTCGTGCCCAAGATCCGCATCGAGGTGCTGGCCGAGGACGACGACGCCGAGCAGCTGATCGACGTCATCGTCAAGGCGGCCCGCACCGGCAAGATCGGGGACGGCAAGGTGTGGTCCCTGCCGGTCGAGACGGCCGTACGGGTCCGCACGGGCGAGCGCGGGCCGGACGCGCTCTGACGCAGGAGAATCTGGGTCAGGGGAAACAGGACAGGAGTCGCCGGGTGACGGGTACGGATGTGCGGAAAGAGACGGAAGACTCGGGACCCGGCGGCTACGCGGCGGCCCGGCTGCGCCTCCTCACCGAGGGGGCGCGGTCCGGGCCGCCGCGCCGTACCGCCCTCGCCGAGCTGACCGACGACTGGCTCGCCGGACTGTTCGGCGCGGCGGCGGTGCCCGGCGCCTCGCTCGTCGCCGTCGGCGGCTACGGCCGCGGGGAGCTGTCCCCGCGCAGCGACCTGGACCTCGTCCTGCTGCACGACGGCTCCGACCCCGGCGCGGTCGCCGCCCTCGCCGACCGGCTCTGGTACCCCGTCTGGGACCTCGGCCTCGCCCTGGACCACTCCGTCCGCACCCCCGCCGAGGCCCGCAGGACGGCCGGCGAGGACCTGAAGGTCCACCTCGGCCTCCTGGACGCCCGCCACCTCGCCGGCGACCCCGCCCTCACCGCCGCACTGCGCACCGCCGCCCTCGCCGACTGGCGCAACCAGGCCCCCAAACGCCTCCCCGAACTCCAGGAACTGTGCGCCGAACGCGGCGCACGCCAGGGCGAGCTGCAGTACCTGCTGGAACCCGACCTCAAGGAGGCCCGCGGCGGCCTCCGCGACGCCACCGCCCTGCGCGCCGTCGCCGCCTCCTGGCTCGCCGACGCCCCGCGCGAGGGCCTGGCCGACGCCCGCCGCCGGCTGCTCGACGTACGGGACGCCCTCCACCTGGCCACCGGCCGCGCCACCGACCGGCTCGCCCTGCAGGAGCAGGACCAGGTGGCCGCCGAGCTGGAGCTGCTCGACGCCGACACCCTGCTGCGGCAGGTGTACGAAGCGGCGCGCGTGATCGCGTACGCCAGTGACGTCACCTGGCGGGAGGTGGGGCGCGTACTGCGCTCGCGGGCCGTGCGGCCCCGGTTGCGTGCCATGCTCGGCGGCGGAAAGCCGGTCGCCGAGCGCTCCCCGCTGGCCGAGGGCGTGGTCGAACAGGACGGCGAGGTGGTGCTCGCCCGCGCCGCACGCCCCGAACGCGACCCCGTGCTCCCGCTGCGCGCCGCGGCCGCCGCAGCCCAGGCCGGCCTCCCGCTCTCCCTGCACGCCGTACGGCGCATGGCCGCCACCGCGCGCCCCTTGCCCACGCCCTGGCCCGCCGAGGCCCGCGAGCAGCTGGTCACCCTGCTCGGCTCCGGCCGCCCGACGGTCGAGGTCTGGGAGGCCCTGGAGGCCGAGGGCCTGATCACCCGCCTGCTCCCCGACTGGGAACGGGTCCGCTGCCGCCCCCAGCGCAACGCGGTCCACATCTGGACGGTCGACCGGCACCTGATCGAGACCGCCGTCCGCGCCTCCGAACTCACCCGCCGGGTCAGCCGCCCCGACCTGCTCCTCGTCGCCGCGCTGCTGCACGACATCGGCAAGGGCTGGCCCGGCGACCACTCGGTGGCCGGCGAGATCATCGCCAAGGACGTCGCCGCGCGGATCGGCTTCGACCGGTCGGAGGTGGCCGTGCTGTCCCTGCTGGTCCGCCACCACCTGCTGCTCATCGAGACGGCCACCCGCCGCGACCTGGACGACCCCGCCACCGTCCGCTCGGTCGCCGAGGCCGTCGGCACCCAGAGCACCCTGGAGCTGCTGCACGCCCTCACGGAGGCGGACGCCCTCGCCACCGGCCCGGCGGCCTGGTCCTCCTGGCGCGGCTCCCTCGTCGCCGACCTCGTACGACGGGTCTCCGCCGACCTGGCCGGGGACGCCGCCGCCGAGCCGGAGCCGGCCGCGCCCACCGCCGAGCAGGAGCGCCTCGCCATCGAGGCCTTCCGCACCGGCGGCCCGGTCCTCGCCCTGCGCGCCCAGACCGAACCGGCCACCGGGGAGCCGTCCGGCGACCCGGAACCCCTCGGCGTGGAGCTGCTGATCGCCGTCCCCGACCAGCCGGGCGTCCTCCCGGCGGTCGCGGGCGTCCTCGCCGTCCACCGCCTCACCGTCCGCACGGCGGAACTGCGCACCCTGAGCCTCCCCGACGACGTGGAGGACGACAGCGCGGTCCTCCTCCTCAACTGGCGCGTCGCCGCCGAGTACGGCTCCCTGCCCCAGGCCACCCGGCTCCGCGCCGACCTCGTCCGCGCCCTGGACGGCAGCCTGGACATCGCCGGCCGGCTGGCGGAGCGGGACGCGGCCTACCCCCGCCGCCGCGGCTGGACCGCCCCGCCACCCCGTGTCACGGTCGCCCCGGCCGCCTCCCACCACGCCACGGTCATCGAGGTCCGCGCCCAGGACGCCCCGGGCCTGCTGCACCGGATCGGGACGGCCCTGGAGAAGGCGGGAGTGCGGGTGCGGAGCATGCACGTGAGCACGCTGGGCTCGAACGCGGTGGATGCGTTCTATGTCACGACGGGAGCCGGCGCACCCCTGCCCGCCGGGGACGCGGCGTCGCTGGCGGGGGTGCTGGAGGAGACGCTGCGCGGATGACCCTGCCCCGGTGCCTTCGGCGCCGGGATACCCTGGAGGGCGATTCCCTTCAAGACCGTCACCGACCCCGAGGACCGCGAGCGCCGTGTTCGACACTCTCTCCGATCGCCTGTCAGCGACTTTCAAGAACCTGCGCGGCAAGGGACGGCTCTCCGAGGCGGACATCGACGCCACGGCACGTGAGATCCGTATCGCGCTCCTCGAAGCGGATGTGGCCCTCCCTGTCGTCCGCACGTTCATCAAGAACGTCAAGGAGAGGGCACTCGGCGCCGAGGTCTCCAAGGCGCTGAACCCTGCCCAGCAGGTCCTGAAGATCGTCAACGACGAACTCGTCACCATCCTCGGCGGCGAGACCCGGCGTCTCCGGTTCGCCAAGCAGCCGCCCACCGTGATCATGCTGGCCGGTCTCCAGGGTGCCGGTAAGACCACCCTCGCGGGCAAGCTCGGCCGGTGGCTGAAGGAGCAGGGTCACTCCCCGCTGCTGGTCGCCGCCGACCTCCAGCGCCCGAACGCCGTGAACCAGCTGAGCGTCGTCGCCGAGCGCGCCGGCGTCGCGGTGTACGCCCCGGAGCCGGGCAACGGCGTCGGTGACCCGGTGAAGGTCGCCAAGGACTCCATCGACCACGCGAAGTCCAAGGTCCACGACATCGTGATCGTGGACACCGCCGGCCGTCTCGGTATCGACGCCGAGATGATGCAGCAGGCCGCGGACATCCGTGACGCCGTCGGCCCCGACGAGATCCTGTTCGTCGTCGACGCGATGATCGGCCAGGACGCCGTCAACACCGCCGAGGCCTTCCGCGACGGCGTCGGCTTCGACGGCGTGGTCCTCTCCAAGCTCGACGGTGACGCCCGCGGTGGCGCGGCCCTGTCGATCCGGCAGATCACCGGCAAGCCGATCATGTTCGCGTCGAACGGCGAGAAGCTGGACGACTTCGACGCGTTCCACCCGGACCGGATGGCCTCCCGCATCCTCGACATGGGTGACCTGCTCACCCTGATCGAGCAGGCGGAGAAGACGTTCAGCCAGGAAGAGGCCCAGAAGATGGCCTCGAAGCTGGCGTCGAAGAAGGGCCAGGACTTCACCCTGGACGACTTCCTGTCCCAGATGGAGCAGGTCAGGAAGATGGGCAGCATCAGCAAGCTGCTCGGCATGCTCCCGGGCATGGGCCAGATCAAGGACCAGATCAACAACCTGGACGAGCGGGACGTCGACCGCACGGCCGCGATCATCAAGTCGATGACCCCGGGCGAGCGCCAGGACCCGACGATCATCAACGGCTCGCGCCGCGCCCGTATCGCCAAGGGCTCCGGTGTCGAGGTCAGCGCGGTGAAGAACCTGGTCGAGCGGTTCTTCGAGGCCCGCAAGATGATGTCCCGCATGGCCCAGGGCGGCGGTATGCCGGGCATGCCGGGGATCCCGGGCATGGGCGGCGGCCCCGGCCGGCAGAAGAAGCAGCCGAAGAAGGCCAAGGGCAAGCAGCGCTCCGGCAACCCGATGAAGCGCAGGCAGCAGGAGCTGGAGGAGGCCCAGCGCCGGGAGGCCGCCGCGCAGGGCGGCGGCGCCTTCGGCCTGCCGGGCCAGCAGTCCGGCCAGGACTTCGAGCTGCCGGACGAGTTCAAGAAGTTCATGGGCTGACCGGGCCCGTACGTCGTCGAGGGCGCCCTTCCGCCGGAAGGGCGCCCTTGCGCATGCCGGTGCCGGACCGGTGTCGTACGGTCCGGATATGACCAACCCCGCTCCGCCGCGCAAGTCGCCGGACCAGCCCTGGCGTACCGAGGGCGCCCCGGAGGAGCCGTCGCGGCAGCCGCCCGGCGGGCGGAGGATGCGGGGCGGCTGGTGGCGGCTGATCCTCACCGCGCTGATCGTGTACCTGGTCGCGAACCTGGTGCTGTCGTACCTCGACCAGGCGAACGAGCCGACGATCTCGTACACCGAGTTCAGCAAGCAGGTGAACGACGGCAACGTCGACAAGATCTACGCCAAGGGCGACTCCATCCAGGGTCAGCTCAAGAAGGAGCGGAAGAACCCGGAGGGCGGCGGCCGGTACACCAAGTTCAACACCGAGCGGCCGTCCTTCGCGGACGACGACCTGTGGGCGAACCTGACCAGGCACCAGGTCAACGTCACGGCCGAGCCGGTCGTCCAGCACCGGAGCTTTCTCGCCAACCTGCTGATCTCGCTGGCGCCGATGCTGCTGCTGATCGCCGTGTGGGTGTTCATCGCGCGGCGGATGAGGGCGGGGCTGGGCGGCGCGGGCGGCATGCTGGGCCGCAAGGCGCCGCCGAAGCCGGTGGAGCTGGTGCCGGGGGAGAAGCGCACCACGTTCGCGGATGTGGCCGGCATCGACGAGGTCGAGGGCGAGCTGAACGATGTCGTGGACTTCCTGAAGAATCCTGACGCGTACCGCCGGATGGGTGCCAAGATGCCGCGCGGTGTGCTGCTCGCGGGGCCGCCCGGCACCGGGAAGACGCTGCTGGCGCGGGCGGTGGCCGGGGAGGCGGGGGTGCCGTTCTTCTCCGCCTCGGCCTCCGAGTTCATCGAGATGATCGTGGGCGTGGGTGCCTCCCGGGTGCGGGAGCTGTTCGCGGAGGCCCGCAAGGTGGCGCCGTCGATCATCTTCATCGACGAGATCGACACCATCGGGCGGGCGCGCGGTGGCGGGGCGTCGGTGGGCGGGCACGACGAGCGCGAGCAGACGCTGAACCAGATCCTCACCGAGATGGACGGCTTCTCGGGCGCGGAGGGCGTGATCGTGATCGCGGCCACCAATCGCGCCGACATCCTCGACCCGGCGCTCACCCGGCCGGGCCGCTTCGACCGGGTGGTCCAGGTGTCACCGCCGGACCGGGGCGGGCGCGAGGCCATCCTGGAGATCCACACCCGTGACATCCCGCTCGCCGAGGACGTCGATCTCGCGCAGGTGGCCCGTACGACGCCGGGCATGACGGGTGCGGAGCTGGCGAACCTGGCCAACGAGGCCGCGCTGCTCGCGGTGAAGCGGAAGCAGCCGCGGGTGACCCGGTCCGACCTGTCCGAGGCGCTGGAGAAGGTCCAGCTGGGTGCGGAGCGTTCGCTGGTGATGCCGGAGGAGGAGCGCCGGCGCACCGCGTACCACGAGAGCGGGCACGCCCTGCTGGGCATGCTGCAGCCGGGCGCCGACCCGGTCCGCAAGATCACGATCGTGCCGCGCGGCCGGGCGCTCGGTGTCACGTTGTCGACACCGGAATCGGACAAGTACGCGTTCACCGAGGAGTATCTGCGCGGGCGGATCATCGGCGCGCTGGGCGGCATGGCGGCCGAGCAGGTCGTCTACGGCGTGATCACCACCGGTTCCGAGAGCGATCTGGAGCAGGTCACCAACATCGCGCGCGGGATGGTGTCGCGCTGGGGCATGAGCGAGCGGGTCGGCCGGCTCTCCGCGCTGCCGAACGACGCCCAGCAGGCGTACGGTCTCGCCGCGGCCCCGCAGACGCTGGACGTGATCGACGCGGAGATGCGGCGGATCGTGGACGAGTGCTACGAGGAGGCGCGCCGCAAACTCCGCGACCACCGGGGCCGCCTGGACGCGCTCGCGCAGGCCCTGCTGGAACGGGAGACGCTGGAGGAGAGCGACGCGTACCGGATCGCCGGGATCACCCGCCTGGCCAAGGACAGCGACGCCTAGGGCACGCGGGCGATCAGGTAGCGGAAGACGTTCGGCATCCACACCGTGCCGTCCGGGCGCCGGTGCGGGTGCAGGGCCTCCGTGAGCTCCTTGTCGACCTGCTTGGCGTCGGTCGCCGTGATCGCCGCGTCGAACAGGCCGGTCGACAGCAGCCCTCGTACGGCGCTGTCGAGGTCGGCGTACCCGAACGGGCAGGCGACCCGGCCCGAGCCGTCCGGCTTCAGCCCGGCGCGCCCGGCGACCTCTTCCAGGTCGTCGCGCCGGGCGGGGCGCCAGCTGCGCGCGCCGCGCAGCGGGTCGGCCAGTTTGGCCGCCACCCGCAGCACCGAGGAGGTGGCGCAGCGCTCCGGCGGCCCCCAGCCGGCCAGCACCACGGCGGCCCCGCGCGCGGCCAGCGGCAGCGCGCCGGCGAGCAGTTCGCCGAGTCCTTCGGAGTCGCCCGCGAGGCCGCCGATCGGCTCGAAGGCGGTCACCAGGGTGTACGTGGCCGTCTCCGCGTCGGCCCCGTCCGCGTCGGCCGCCTCCGCGGGCGGGCCGTCGACGAGTTTCGCCGCCGTACGCGCGTGCGTGCCGTGTCTGCCGCCGGGCGAGGGGTCCGGCAGCAGGCGTTCGCGGGCGAGGGCGAGCCGTTCGGGGGAGGCGGAGTCGGCACCGGTGATGGCGGCGCCTCTGGACGCCGCCATCAGCAGGGCGAGCCCGGAACCGCAGCGCAGGCCCAGCAGCCGGGTGGCGGGGCCCACTTCGAGTCGGTCGTACACGGCTTCGTAGAGCGGTACGAGCATCCGCTCCTGGATCTCGGACCAGTCACGCGCGCGTGCGCTCAGGTCCACGCGGGGTGCGGGATCCGCGTGAGACGGGTGCTGCCGCACGAGCGTAGGTGTCATAGGTAAGCGCCCCAATCCGCCGACAGTTCGCCGCTGTGCCCGGTTGCGTGGCCCCCGTGCCGTGCGCGCGCACTTCCCACGTATGCCAGGTAACTCCCGGCTCGCGGTGCCGTCCAGGGGTCGTGGCGCCCGGCTTGGTGCCAGGACGCGGGTGTGGCGAGATTTCACATCCCGGCAATCCGGAGGACCGTACGGTGTCCGCTCCGGGGCGCGGGCCGGTGACGGGGGACGGGACGGCGGGCGGTAACGTCACGACGGCCGGGGACGCTGAGCGGAGTGGGACCGCGCGCCGAGAGCGGCCGAAACCTCTCTTGCGCGGCAGCCGGCCACCGTCGCCTCAGGGCTCACCAGCGGGACGTAGCGCGGACTACGCACCAGCTTGGTAGGAGCTGTGCGGCTTCTCCGCAGATCAGCGCACCCGCCCTCGTCAGGACGCATCAGCGGCAACTGACGGGTACGTGCAAATTATTTGGGATGCCCCGGAATAGGAACACAGCGGCACCCACGCTCGTTGTCATTACGTGAGCACGACACAGACACCACCTGTTCTCGCCGCAGAGCTGGCGCAGGCGTGGGCCGACATTCAGCGGTACCACCCCGAGCTGCCGGACCTTGCCGCGCCAGAGTCCCTGATCGGGGAGTCGTCGTCCGCGTGCGGGCACGAACTCTCCTTCGAGCGACTGCTCCATGAGGCAGTGCACGGCATCGCCGCCGCCCGCGGCATCCGTGACACCTCCCGGGCCGGCCGCTACCACAACCGCCGCTTCCTCGCGATCGCCGAGGAGCTGGGCCTGGACCACCCCGACGAACCGCACCCGAGCAGCGGCTTCTCGCTGGTCACGCTCAACCCCGAGGCGAAGCGGCGGTACCGCCCGACCATCGAGCGGCTGCAGCGCGCGCTGAAGGCGCACACGGCGGCCACCTCGGCCGACACCTCCCGCACCTTCCGCGGCCCGGCGGCCCGGCACGGCTCCTCGGGCGGCGGCGTCCGCGTCAAGGCGGTGTGCGACTGCGGTCGCAACGTCCGGGTGGTCCCCTCGGTCCTGGCCCAGGCCCCGATCGTCTGCGGCGGCTGCGGCAAGCCGTTCCGGATCCCGGAGGTCATGGGAGCGGCGTAGTCGCGGGCCACGAGCGCCGGCATCTCGTGGGTGCCGGGGTGGTCGAGCGAGACAGGGTGCCGCTGTCCCGGCGGCACCTCGTGGCGCCGAGTCGCGCACCCGACGTACCTCACCTCCGCGCCGGGTGGCGATCGGACCTGCCCGAGTACGCTCCGCCCACCCTCGGCCGGAAGGGGCCCGGAGGGTATGGCACAATGGCTAGCTGTACTCGACAGCCGCACAGGACCCCTCTCTCCTCCGGCTGACGCGTCCATCGGGCACTCGGGTACCGCAACCCCACGCGGCAGTCTCGCCGTGCCCAACCACGTCAAATCCAGGAGAATCCACTCCCGTGGCAGTCAAGATCAAGCTGAAGCGTCTGGGCAAGATCCGTTCGCCTCACTACCGCATCGTCGTCGCCGACTCCCGTACCCGCCGTGACGGCCGGGCCATCGAGGAGATCGGCAAGTACCACCCGACCTACAACCCGTCGGTCATCGAGGTGGACGCCGACCGCGTGGCGTACTGGCTGGGTGTCGGCGCGCAGCCGACCGAGCCCGTTCTCGCCATCCTGAAGAAGACCGGCGACTGGCAGAAGTTCAAGGGCGAGCCCGCCCCGGCGCCGCTGCTCGTCGCCGAGCCGAAGGCCGCGCGTCCGTCGTTCGAGGCTCTCGGCGGTGACGACGAGGGCAAGGGTGAGGCGATCACCCAGAAGAAGAAGGCTGAGAAGAAGGACGAGGCCGCGGCTGAGTCCGAGTCGACCGAGGCCTGAGCAGCATGCTCGAAGAGGCGCTTGAGCACCTCGTGAAGGGCATCGTCGACAACCCTGACGATGTGCAGGTCGCCTCGCGCAACCTGCGCCGCGGGCGCGTGCTGGAGGTCCGGGTCCACCCCGACGACCTCGGCAAGGTGATCGGCCGCAACGGCCGCACCGCGCGTGCCCTGCGTACCGTCGTGGGCGCCATCGGCGGTCGCGGTGTCCGCGTCGACCTGGTCGACGTGGACCACGTCCGCTGACGCTTCATCGCAACCGGCTCGGGCCGGGGAGGGCCACTGGGCCGTCCCCGGCCCGCAGTCGTATGACAGGAGATCTGTACACGTGCAGCTGGTAGTCGCGCGGATCGGCCGCGCCCATGGCATCAAGGGCGAGGTCACCGTCGAGGTACGTACCGACGAGCCCGAGCTGCGGCTCGCGCCGGGCGCCGTCCTGGCCACCGACCCGGCCTCCGCCGGGCCGCTCACCATCGCCACCGGCCGTGTCCACAGCGGCCGGCTGCTGCTGCGCTTCGAGGGCGTCGCCGACCGCAACGCCGCCGAGGCCCTGCGCAACACCCTGCTGATCGCCGAGATCGACCCCGAGGAACTCCCCGAGGGCGAGGACGAGTACTACGACCACCAGCTGATCGACCTCGATGTGGTCACCGAGGACGGCACGGAGGTCGGCCGGATCACCGAGATCTCGCACCTGCCCTCGCAGGACCTGTTCATCGTGGAGCGCCCGGACGGCAGCGAGGTGCTGATCCCCTTCGTGGAGGAGATCGTCGCCGACATCGACCTGGCGGAGCAGAAGGCGGTCATCACCCCGCCGCCGGGCCTGATCGACGACCGCGCGGTGATCGACTCGTCCGAGGACGATTCCTGATGCGCCTCGACGTCGTCACGATCTTCCCCGAGTACCTGGAGCCCCTGAACGTCTCCCTCGTCGGCAAGGCACGCGCGCGCGGACAGCTGAACGTCCATGTGCACGACCTGCGCGCGTGGACGTACGACCGGCACAACACGGTGGACGACACGCCCTACGGCGGCGGCCCCGGCATGGTCATGAAGACCGACCCCTGGGGCGACGCCCTGGACACGGTCCTCGCCGACGGCTACGAGACCGGGGCCCAGGCCCCCGCGCTGATCGTCCCCACGCCCAGTGGCCGCCCCTTCACCCAGGAGCTGGCCGTCGAGCTGTCCGAGCGGCCCTGGCTGATCTTCACGCCGGCCCGCTACGAGGGCATCGACCGGCGCGTGATGGACGAGTACGCGACCCGGATGCCGGTCTACGAGGTCTCCATCGGCGACTACGTCCTCGCCGGCGGCGAGGCGGCCGTACTGGTCATCACGGAGGCCGTGGCCCGGCTGCTGCCCGGCGTGCTCGGCAACGCCGAGTCGCACCGGGACGACTCCTTCGCGCCCGGCGCGATGGCCGGCCTCCTGGAGGGGCCCGTCTACACCAAGCCGCCCCTCTGGCGCGGCCGGGACATCCCGGATGTGCTGCTCAGCGGCCACCACGGCAAGATCGCCCGCTGGCGCCGCGACGAGGCCCTGCGGCGTACGACGGCCAACCGGCCCGACCTGATCGAGCGCTGCGACCCCGAGGCCTTCGACAAGAAGGACCGCGAGATGCTCTCCATCCTGGGCTGGGAACCGGACCCGGAAGGAAAGCCGTACGGCCGATTTTGGCGCCGGGCCGAGGGCGTGGAAGAATAGACCGCTGTTGTGCGTCCGTCCGGCGTGCGCCCCTGCCGCAGGGGGACACGACGCCCGCCCCGACCCGCACGGCAGTCCTCTTGGAACCCCTAGTTTCCGTTGATGACCTGTGGCATCAGCGAAGAAAGCAGACGAAATGTCTCACCTGCTCGACACCGTCGACGCCGCGTCGCTGCGCAGCGACGTCCCGGCCTTCCGCCCGGGTGACACCGTCAACGTCCACGTGCGCGTCATCGAGGGCAACCGCTCCCGTGTGCAGCAGTTCAAGGGCGTTGTGATCCGCCGCCAGGGCTCCGGTGTCCGCGAGACCTTCACGGTCCGCAAGGTCTCGTTCTCCGTCGGCGTCGAGCGCACCTTCCCGGTGCACACCCCGATCGTCGAGAAGATCGAGCTCGTCACCCGCGGTGACGTGCGTCGCGCCAAGCTCTACTACCTCCGTGACCTGCGCGGCAAGGCCGCGAAGATCAAGGAGAAGCGCGAGAGCTGAGCGCTCTGCTCAGGCGTCCACAGCGGGGCGGGATAGCATCTCGCCCCGATGGACACCGAAGCACAGCCGACGGAACGCGACCGCTCCTCCCATCCCGGAACTCCGGGTACGGAGGGCCGGTCGCGTTTCGCGTTGGTCGCGAGGGTCGCCGACTGGCTCCCGGGCGGCCGGATCACCCTCGCTCTCCTCACCGGACTGGCGTTCCTGCTGCTCCTCAACGCCTTCGCGGTGCAGCCGTTCCAGATTCCCAGCGGATCCATGGAGCAGGGTTTGAGGATCGGCGACCGCGTTCTCGTAAATAAGTTGGCATACCGTTTCGGTGCCCAGCCGCGCCGCGGCGACGTGATTGTGTTCGACGGCACCGGGTATTTCGGGGACGCCGACTACATCAAGCGGGTGGTCGGTGTGGGGGGAGACCATGTGGTCTGCTGTGACAAGAACGGGAGGATCGAGGTGAACGGCCGGTCCGTCGACGAGACGGCGTTCCTCTTTCCCGGGGACAGCGCCTCCAGCGTGCCCTTCGACGTCGTCGTGCCCTCGGGCCGTCTCTTCGTCCTCGGCGACCACCGCAGCGACTCCAGCGACTCCCGTGACCACCTCGGCTCGCCCGGCGGCGGCATGATCCCCGTCGGTGACGTCATCGGCCGCGCCGACTGGATCGTGTGGCCGTACCGCCACTGGACGCATCTGACCCGGCCGTCCGCCTACGCGCGCGTGCCCGCCGCCCCGGCGGAGGGCGCCCATGGGTAACCGCGGCAAGCCGCGCGGGGTGCCCAGCAGCCCCGCCGACAATCTGCTGCCCACCGGATCCCGCCGCACCTCCGCGCCCGGTGGCGGACGCACGCGCGCGGAACGCCGCAAGCTGCAGCGCAAGGTCAAGCGCAAGCGCAGACGGTCGGCCGTTCGGGAGATCCCCCTCCTGGTGGGCGTCGCCGTCCTCATAGCGCTCGTCCTGAAGACCTTCCTCGTCCAGGCGTTCGTGATCCCGTCCGGGTCGATGGAGCAGACGATCCGGATCGGCGACCGGGTCCTGGTCGACAAGTTCACCCCGTGGTTCGGCTCCAAGCCGCAGCGCGGGGACGTCGTCGTCTTCCACGACCCGGGCGGCTGGCTCCAGGACGAGCAGACCACCAAGAAGAGCGACCCCGTCGTCGTCAAACAGCTCAAGGAAGGCCTGACCTTCATCGGCCTGCTGCCGTCCGACAACGAGAAGGACCTGATCAAACGGGTCATCGGGGTCGGCGGTGACCACGTCAAGTGCTGCGACGCGCAGGGCCGCGTCACCGTCAACGGCGTACCGCTCACCGAGGGGGACTACCTCTACCCGGGGAACTCGCCCTCCTCCACCCCGTTCGACATCACCGTCCCCAAGGGCCGGCTGTGGGTGATGGGCGACCACCGGGACAACTCGGCGGACTCCCGCGCCCACCAGAACACGCCCTACGGCGGCACGGTCTCCGAGGACTCGGTGGTCGGCCGGGCCATGGTCATCGGCTGGCCGATCGGCCACTGGACGCGTCTGGAAGAACCTAAAACCTTTGCAAGCGTCACCGACGCGGCGCCGGGTACGACCGCTGCTCCCCGGCCGTCGCATAGGGTTGCCTCGGAGAATCCGAACGGAATGACCCAGCTCCCGACCCCTGCGGAACTCCCGCTCGTTATGGGAGTGGTGGGCCTGCACCGCGTGCGGGGCAGGCGGCGGCACAGAGTGAGGAGTTGGCGTGGGGGATGTGGCGGTTGGCGCACGGTCGGGACACGACGGCGAGGAGCACCGCGGGCACCCCGTGGAGCCGGACGTTCCCGCTCCGGACGGCGCCATGACCTCCGGGAATGATGTGGTGGCGAACGACGAAGGCACGCCGGACGGCGCGGGATCGCACGGCCCCGAGGCCGCGGGCGCGAGTGCGTCCGCAGCCCTGCCGAAGAAGCCGCGCTCCTTCTGGAAGGAGCTGCCGATCCTGATCGGCATCGCGCTGGTCCTGGCGCTGCTGATCAAGACCTTCCTGGTGCAGGCGTTCTCGATCCCGTCCGACTCGATGCAGAACACCCTCCAGCAGGGTGACCGCGTCCTGGTCGACAAGCTCACCCCGTGGTTCGGCTCCGAGCCGGAGCGCGGCGAGGTCGTCGTCTTCCACGACCCGGACAACTGGCTGGCGGGCGAGCCGACGCCGACGCCGAACCCGGCGCAGAAGGTGCTCAGCTGGATCGGCCTGATGCCGTCGGCGGAGGAGAAGGACCTGATCAAGCGGGTGATCGGGGTCGGTGGCGACACGGTCGAGTGCAAGGGCAGCGGCCCGCTGAAGGTCAACGGCAAGGCGCTGAACGAGCCGTACGTCTACCCGGGCAACACGCCGTGCAGCGTGGACGACCAGGGCGGCCAGTTCAAGGTGAAGGTCCCCGAGGGCCACATCTGGGTGATGGGCGACCACCGCCAGAACTCCCGTGACTCCCGGTACAACCAGGCCGACAAGAACCACGGCATGGTCCCCGTCGACAAGGTCGTCGGCCGCGCCATCGTCAAGGCCTGGCCGATCAACCGCTGGGGCACCCTGCCGGTCCCGGACACCTTCGACCAGCCCGGCCTCGGCGAGCAGTCCTCCGCCGCCGGGTCCCTGACGGCGGCCCCGCAGGGCCTGGCCGTCGCCGCGGTACTGCCGGTGGCGCTGTGGCGGCGCCGGCGCACGGACCGCCTGGAGTCCAAGGCCGTCGAGAAGACGCCCGCCGGACGACCGTGACCTGCGGACCGACCGCCCCCACCGGACCGCGATGACCCCGTCGGCCGACCGGCCGGCCTCGCCGGACCGGCGTGATCCCGGAGCGGAGCCGGAACTCCCCGACGGGTGGACGATCGAGCGCCTGCGCCGGCACTCCGGCGACTCCCGCGCCGAGCCGCTCTCGCTGGACCGGCGGGTGTACGTCCTGGACGACCGCGGCGACCGCACGCCGCTGCCGCGGCCCGACCACATCCTGTCCTTCCACGAGCAGTGCCTCGTCGGGCACGAGGGCGAGTGGTACCTGGGGCTCCTCGGCCCCGACGGATCGGTGTGCTGCTGGGACGCCTCGTACGGCCCGGACCTGGCCGAGGCCGTCCGCGGTCTGTGACCCCCGGCGGGTCCCGCCCGCCCCGGTCGGAAAAGAGGGGCTGCCCCCGTTCGGTACCGCCGGGTAGGGTGCGGGTCCATGGGTGGCGAGAGCATGACGCGTACGGCCCCGCAGGGCGGCGGCACCGGCACGGCACAGGCCGGCGGCGGCCGGCTCGGGCAGCGGCTGTCCGGACTGGCCGTGGCACTGGGTCTGGTGCTGTTCCTCGGCGGATTCGCGTGGGGAGCGGTGATCTACCGGCCGTACACCGTGCCCACCAGCTCCATGACCCCCACCATCGACGCCGGCGACCGGGTGCTGGCCCAGCGTGTCGACGGCGACGAGGTGCGCCGCGGTGACGTGGTCGTCTTCGAGGACAAGAGCTGGGTCACCAACGCCAAGGTGGTCAAGCGCGTGGTCGCCGTCGGCGGCGACACCGTCTCCTGCTGCACCGACGGCAAGCTGACCGTCAACGGCAAGCAGATCGACGAACCGTATCTGCCCGAGGGCAGCCTGGCCGAGATCAAGAACTTCGGCACGGTGGACGTCCCCGAGGGCCGGCTGTTCCTCCTCGGCGACGAACGCCAGGGCTCCCTGGACTCCACCGCCCACCTCACCGACGCGGCGCAGGGCACCGTCTCCCGTTCCGCCGTGTCGGCCCGCGTGGACGCCGTCATCTGGCCCTGGAACGGCATGCTCAAGCGCCCCACCGGCTTCGAGACGCTCGGCGCGCTCTCCCGGCCCGGCCCGCTGCGCACCATCGAGCTGCTGGTCGTGGCCGGCGCGGTCCTGGTCCTCGGCGGCGGCGCCTACGGCCCGATCGCGGGGCGCCTGAGCCGCTCCCGCGCCCGCACGGCCGGCCCGGAGGCCGCCGGTGCCCGCTGAGACCACGCGGCCGGCGGACGAGTCGTACGAGGACCAGGAAGGCCCCCGCAAGGTGGCCCGCGTGGTCCTCCTCGATCCCGAGGACCGCATCCTGCTGCTGCACGGACACGAGCCGGGCGACCCGGCCGACGACTGGTGGTTCACCCCCGGCGGCGGCCTGGAGGGCACCGAGACGCGCGAGGAGGCCGCGCTCAGGGAACTCGCCGAGGAGACCGGCATCACCGACGTCGACCTCGGTCCCGTGCTGTGGCGCCGCCGCTGCTCCTTCCCGTTCGCGGGCCGCCGCTGGGACCAGGACGAGTGGTACTACCTGGCCCGTACGACCCAGACGGCCACCGGGGCGACGGCGCTGACGGAGCTGGAGCGGCGCAGCGTCGCCGGAGCGCGCTGGTGGACGTGTCAGGAACTGACCCGGGCACATGAGACGGTGTATCCGACCAGACTCGCCGAGCTGCTGCGCACGCTGCTCGTCGAAGGTCCCCCCGCCAGGCCCCTGACCCTTGACACGGAAATCGTCTGAGGGTCCCCGGGACTGGCGCACAATGGTGGGATCGCACGGCTGAAGGGGAACATGCCATGAGCGCCGAGGACCTCGAAAAGTACGAGACCGAGATGGAGCTGAAGCTCTACCGGGAGTACCGAGATGTCGTCGGTCTGTTCAAATACGTGATCGAGACCGAGCGGCGTTTCTACCTCACCAACGACTACGAGATGCAGGTGCACTCGGTCCAGGGCGAGGTGTTCTTCGAGGTGACCATGGCCGACGCCTGGGTCTGGGACATGTACCGGCCGGCTCGCTTCGTCAAGCAGGTCCGCGTACTCACGTTCAAGGACGTGAACATCGAGGAGCTGAACAAGAGCGATCTGGAGCTGCCGGGCGGCTGATGACCTGCGCCTTCGTGAGGCGTCGTGCCGCGTTGCCCCTTCGGGTGACGGAGTTTTCCACAACCGCCGAGTAGTCCACCAAGATCAACATCTGGGGACGGGATGCGTGACGGTTGGCGCCGGAGGTGGTGCCGACATGAACGCACGAGAAGCAATCGGCAAGTACGGCGAGGACCTGGCCGCCCGGCGGCTCGCCCAGGCCGGGATGACGATCCTGGAGCGCAACTGGCGCAGCGGACGGTCCGGCGAGATCGACATCGTGGCGCGGGACGGGGACGCGCTCGTCGTCTGCGAGGTGAAGACCCGCAGGGGCGGGGAGTACGAGCACCCGATGGCCGCGGTGACCCCCGAGAAGGCCGCCAGGCTCCGGGAACTCGCCGAGCACTGGATCCAGGCCCACGGAGGAGCCCCGCCGGGCGGCGTCCGCATCGACCTCGTCGGCGTCCTCCTGCCCCGCCGGGGCGCCCCGTCCGTCGAGCACGCGCGGGGGGTGGCCTGAATGGCATTCGCCCGTACGTGCTCGGTGGCCCTGGTCGGCGTCGAGGGCGTGGTCGTGGAGGTCCAGGCAGATCTCGAACCCGGCGTGGCGGCCTTCACCCTGGTCGGCCTCCCGGACAAGAGCCTGACGGAGAGCCGGGACCGGGTCCGGGCGGCGGTGGTGAACTCGGGCGGCGCGTGGCCGCAGAAGAAGCTCACCGTCGGACTCAGCCCGGCCTCGGTCCCCAAGGCCGGCTCGGGATTCGACCTGGCCGTCGCCTGCGCGGTGCTCGGTGCCGCGGAGCGGATCGATCCACGGGTCCTCGCCGACATCGTCATGATCGGAGAGCTGGGTCTGGACGGCCGGGTGCGGCCGGTCAGGGGCATCCTGCCGGCCGTCCTCGCGGCGGCCGACGCGGGGTACGAGCAGGTGGTCGTACCCGAGTGCGCCGCCGCCGAGGCGTCGCTGGTCCCTGGAGTGTCCGTGCTCGGTGTCCGCAGCCTGCGGCAGCTCATCGCGGTCCTGACCGACGAGCCCGTCCCCGACGAGGCACCGGACGAGCAGGGGCGGCCCGACCCGCTCCTGGCGGGACTGCGGGTCCCGGGCACCGGCGCCGCCACCGGCATGCACAGCACCGGCGCCGCACAGCACGACCACGGTCACGACCTGGCGGACGTGGTGGGCCAGACCTCCGCCCGTACGGCCGTGGAGGTGTCCGCCGCCGGAGGGCACCACCTGTTCCTGGAGGGGCCGCCCGGCGCGGGCAAGACGATGCTCGCCGAACGCCTCCCCGCCGTCCTGCCCCGGCTCACCCGGGAAGAGTCGCTGGAGGTCACGGCGGTGCACTCGGTCGCCGGGCTGCTGCCCCCGGGCAAGCCGCTCATCGACGTCGCCCCCTACTGCGCCCCGCACCACTCCGCCACGATGCAGTCGCTCGTCGGCGGCGGCCCCGGCATCGCCCGGCCCGGCGCGGTGTCCCTCGCCCACCGCGGCGTGCTGTTCCTGGACGAGGCGCCCGAGTTCCACAGCCAGACCCTGGACGCCCTGCGGCAGCCGCTGGAGTCGGGGCACGTCGTGATCGCCCGCAGCGCAGGCGTGGTCCGGTTCCCGGCGAGGTTCCTGATGGTGCTGGCGGCCAACCCCTGCCCCTGCGGACGCTTCTCGCTCCGTGACTCGCTCTGCGAGTGTCCGCCGTCGGCGATCCGGCGCTACCAGTCCCGGCTGTCCGGCCCGCTGCTGGACCGGGTGGATCTGCGCGTCGAGGTCGATCCGGTCACCCGGGCCCAGCTCACCGAGCCGGGCGCCCGCGGGGAGTCCACGGCGACCGTGGCCGACCGGGTGCGACAGGCCCGGGAGCGGTCGGCGGCCCGCCTCGCAGGCACGCCGTGGCGCACCAACAGCGAGGTGCCCGGCCGCGAGCTCCGGAGCCGGTACCACGCCGCCGCCGGGGCGATGGACGAGGCCGAACGCAGTCTGGAGCGGGGCGTGCTCACCGCCCGCGGGATCGACCGGGTCCTGCGGGTCGCCTGGACGGTCGCCGACCTGGTCGGGCACGACCGGCCGGACGCCACCGACGTCGCTCTGGCCCTGCAGCTGCGCACCGGTGTCCCCCGAGGGGTGCCGATGGCCAT
Organism: Streptomyces sp. NPDC046727; assembly: GCF_040645635.1. Taxonomy (NCBI): domain Bacteria; kingdom Bacillati; phylum Actinomycetota; class Actinomycetes; order Kitasatosporales; family Streptomycetaceae; genus Streptomyces; species Streptomyces sp. NPDC046727. The sequence goes on along the minus strand of NZ_JBEYYR010000015.1, from coordinate 143,437 downwards.
CGGAGCGCTGACATGACCGGAGAGGAGGACCCCGGGGGCGAGCTGCTCGGACGGGTCTTTCTCGGGCGGGTGATCGAGCCGGGGGACGAGGTCGGCGGCCGGTGGGTGCGGGAGTTCGGGGTGCGGGAGGTGGTGCGGCGGCTGCGGAGCGGCAACGCGGCGCTGCCGGGGGTGAGCGGGACCCGGTGGGCGGGGCTCGTCGCGCGGGCCGGGCGGGCCGAACCGGAGCGGGATCTGGCGGCGGCCCGGGCCGCGGGGGCGCGGTTCGTGTGTCCGGGGGACGGCGAGTGGCCGGGGCAGCTCGATGATCTCGGGGACGCGCGGCCCCTCGGGCTGTGGGTGCGGGGCCGGCCCAGTCTGCGGATGTGGGCGCTCCGCTCCGTGGCCGTGGTCGGCGCCCGCGCCTGCACCGAGTACGGCACCCATGTGGCCGCCACCCTCGCCTCCGGCCTCGCCGAGACCGGCTGGGTCGTCGTCTCGGGCGGTGCGTACGGCATCGACGGCGCCGCCCACCGCGGCGCCCTCGCCGCCCGCGGTGCCACCGTCGCCGTCCTGGCCTGCGGCGTCGACCAGCCCTACCCCCGCGGCCACGCCGCCCTGATCGGCCGGATCGCGGAACAGGGACTGGTGGTGGGCGAGTTGCCGCCGGGGGACCATCCGACACCCAGCCGGTTCATCCTGCGCAATCGCGTCATCGCCGCCCTGACCAGGGGGACCGTCGTCGTGGAGGCCGCCCGCCGCAGCGGCTCGCTGGCCACCGCGCGGGCCGCGCAGCGCCTCGGCCGGTTCACCATGGGCGTCCCCGGCCCGGTCACCAGCGCCCTCTCCGCCGGCGTCCACGACCTGCTGCGCGGGGAGGCCACGCTGGTCACCGACGCCACGGAAGTCGTCGAACTCGTGGGCGACATGGGTGATCTCGCGCCGGCCCGCCGCGGCCCGGTCCTCCCGCGTGACCTGCTGGAACCGGCCGCCCGCACGGTGCTCGCCGCCCTGCCCGGCAACCGTGCGGCCACCGCCGAGGAGATCGCGCTCGACGCGCGCACCACGCGGGACGAGGCGATCGCGAGACTGTACGAACTCCGAGCACTTGGTTACGTCGAACGACACGGCGATGGCTGGAAGTTGACACGCCAGTCGATGATCTCGGTCCGGGGTGGTCGTCGGCCATGCTGACCGACCGTGTTCGGCCGTCCGGGGGAACCCCCGACGCCCTTGGCGTTTCCCGGAGTTGGCGCCTGTGGCCGGTCACGCAGAGCGAGCTGCGGAACGGGGTCATCCGCCCGGCACGAGTGCCCCGCGCAGGGGTGGAGCCTCACTGTTCGCACACCGCGACTCCTCAGTCACGCTACGCTCACGAAGGCGGTGGCGCAGACCGAGCCAACCCGACACCAGACCGACACCTCACCCAGTCAGCCCACTTCAGCGCACGAACCTCACTCCCTCCCACTTCACAGCACTTCACGGCACTTCACGGCAGAACGGCACAAGGCGACGAATGCCCCAGCACACCTCCGGGTCCGACCGGGCGGCGATCCCCCCAGCCGCCCGCGACGGTGGCAGCGTGCGACCGCCCGCCCCCTCGACGCTCGACGAGCTGTGGCGGTCGTACAAGGCGACGGGGGACGACCGGCTGCGGGAGCAGCTCATCCTGCACTACTCGCCGCTGGTCAAGTACGTGGCGGGCCGGGTGAGCGTCGGGCTGCCGCCCAATGTGGAGCAGGCCGACTTCGTCTCCTCCGGAGTGTTCGGGCTGATCGACGCGATCGAGAAGTTCGACATCGACCGGGAGATCAAGTTCGAGACGTACGCGATCACCCGGATCCGCGGCGCGATGATCGACGAACTGCGGGCGCTGGACTGGATCCCCCGCTCGGTCCGGCAGAAGGCGCGGAACGTCGAGCGGGCCTACGCCACCCTGGAGGCGCGGCTGCGGCGGACACCGACGGAAGCGGAGGTCGCCGCCGAGCTGGACATGGAGGTCGACGAACTGCACGCCGTGTTCAGCCAGCTGTCGCTGGCCAACGTGGTCGCCCTGGAGGAGCTGCTGCACGTCGGGGGCGAGGGCGGGGACCGGCTCAGCCTGATGGACACGCTGGAGGACACCGCCGCCGACAACCCGGTGGAGGTGGCCGAGGACCGGGAGCTGCGGCGGTTCCTGGCGCGGGCGATCAACACGCTGCCCGAACGGGAGAAGACCGTGGTCACCCTGTACTACTACGAGGGGCTCACGCTGGCCGAGATCGGCAATGTGCTCGGCGTCACCGAGAGCCGGGTCAGCCAGATCCACACCAAGTCGGTGCTGCAGCTGCGGGCCAAGCTGGCGAGCTTCGGACGCTGATTCCTCCCCCGCCGGACGGCGTATCCGTAAAGTGGTCGACGTGCCAAGGATTCGAGCGGCCTCCGTGGCCGAACACCGTTCGATGCAGCGAGCCGCCCTGCTGGACGCGGCTCGGTCCCTGCTGTCCGAAGGCGGTACCGAAGCGCTGACGTTTCCCGCGCTGGCCGAGCGGACGGGGCTGGCGCGGTCGTCCGTCTACGAGTACTTCCGGTCCCGGGCCGCCGTGGTCGAGGAGCTGTGCGAGGTCGACTTCCCGGTGTGGGCGGCGGAGGTCGCGGCGGCGATGGAGCGTGCCGACTCGGCCGAGGGCAAGGTCGAGGCGTATGTGCGGCAGCAGCTGGCGCTGGTGGGGGACCGGCGGCACCGGGCGGTCGTGGCCATCTCCGCGAGTGAGCTGGACGCCGGGGCGCGCGAGAAGATCCGGGCGGCGCACGGCGGACTGGTCGCGATGATCGCCGAGGCGCTGGCGGAGATGGGGCACGCGGAGCCTCGGCTGGCGGCGATGCTGCTGCAGGGGGTCGTGGACGCGGCGGTGCGGCGGATCGAGCTCGGGGCGGCGGAGGATCCTGCGGCCGTCACCGATGCCGCGGTGGCCATGGCCCTGCGCGGTGTGAAGGGCTGAGCCCGCCCGTGCCGCCCGCGGGGCGGCTGCGCGACCAGCCACGACAGATGCGCGGCAGATGTGCGTGCCAGGCCCCGCGACGCCGGGATGATCCAAACGAGAGGGCCTAAGGCGTGACCGGGAGCAGCCTCGACGGTCCTCTCGCCAGCAGCCAGGGCGGAAGCAGCGACAGCGGGTCCAGATAGGTCTCGCCTCTCAGCAGGCCCCAGTGCACGCATGTCGTACGGCCGCAGTGGGAGCCGGTCGGCTCCACCACCCCCACCACCTGGGCCGCGGCCACCCGGTCCCCCTTCCGCACCGATGGCCGTACCGGCTCGTACGTGGTGCGGAGATCCGTGCCAGCCGGCTCCACCGACACCACGCCTCTGCCCGCGACCCGCCCCGCGAAGGACACCCGGCCGGCCGCCACCGCCCGTACCGGAGCCCCGGCCGGCGCTCCCAGGTCCACGCCCCGGTGCCCCGCCCCGTACACCGTCGCCGGCGGTTCCCAGCCACGGAGGACCGGCGGGCGGGTGCCGACCGGCCAGGCGCGGGCGACGGCCGGGACCGGTGCGGTGGGGGCCGGCGGGGGAGGCGGAGGCGGGGTGCCCGCGCGGGCCGGGGGAGTCAGTGCAGCACCCGCCGACGCCAGCAGCACAGCCGCCCGCAACATCACGTATCGCATGGCGTAAACCGTCCCGCACCCCCGCCGGTCACGGCCGGAGCCTGTGGACAACTCCCCGGTTGTGGAGAGCGGCGTCACCCGGTGGCCCGGCGGTCCCGTACACTTCTTCTGGCGATCCGGGTCACCGGGTCGACTTCGCACGCCCCGGTACGGCTTCCGGCAACGGTTCGTACCAAGCGCCCCTCGGTCCCTCGCGGCACGGCGCATCGCGGGCGTCAGGCGCGACCGCCGTCCGGCGGACGCGGCACAACCGAGAACACCAAGGAGAAACGGCCATGGCCGTCGTCACGATGCGGGAGCTGCTGGAGAGCGGCGTCCACTTCGGTCACCAGACCCGTCGCTGGAACCCGAAGATGAAGCGCTTCATCTTCACCGAGCGCAACGGCATCTACATCATCGACCTGCTCCAGTCGCTGTCGTACATCGACCGCGCCTACGAGTTCGTCAAGGAGACCGTCGCCCACGGCGGCACGGTCATGTTCGTCGGCACGAAGAAGCAGGCGCAGGAGGCCATCGCCGAGCAGGCCACCCGCGTCGGCATGCCCTACGTCAACCAGCGCTGGCTGGGCGGCATGCTCACCAACTTCTCGACCGTCTACAAGCGTCTGCAGCGCCTCAAGGAGCTGGAGCAGATCGACTTCGAGGACGTCGCGTCCTCCGGTCTGACCAAGAAGGAGCTCCTGGTCCTCTCCCGCGAGAAGGCCAAGCTGGAGAAGACCCTCGGTGGTATCCGCGAGATGCAGAAGGTGCCCAGCGCCGTCTGGATCGTGGACACCAAGAAGGAGCACATCGCCGTTGGTGAGGCCCGGAAGCTGAACATTCCGGTCGTCGCGATCCTCGACACCAACTGCGACCCCGACGAGGTCGACTACAAGATCCCGGGCAACGACGACGCGATCCGCTCCGTCACCCTGCTCACCCGTGTGATCGCCGACGCCGTCGCCGAGGGCCTCATCGCCCGCTCCGGCGTCGCCACCGGCGAGAAGGGCGAGAAGGCCGCGGGCGAGCCGCTCGCCGAGTGGGAGCGCGACCTGCTCGAGGGTGAGAAGAAGGACGAGGCTCCGGCCGCCGAGGCCCCCGCCGCCGAGGCCCCCGTCGCCGAGGCCGCCGCTGCCGAGGCCGCTCCGGCCGAGGGCGAGAAGGCCGCCGAGGGCGAGCAGGCCTGACGTCAGCGTTGACGGCGGGGGCGGTACGGCATCCCACCGGGCTTCCGGCGCGGTGAAGTCCGCCCCCGCTGTTCACCCGTAGGTCGGCACGGCGTAGGTGTTCCGCGGAACATGTGGAGCGCACACCGTGCGGATCTGAAGATCTTCCAGACTTCGAGAAAGACTCACAGACTCATGGCGAACTACACCGCCGCCGACGTCAAGAAGCTCCGTGAGCTGACCGGCGCCGGCATGATGGACTGCAAGAAGGCGCTGGACGAGGCCGAGGGCAACGTCGACAAGGCCGTCGAGGCGCTCCGCATCAAGGGCCAGAAGGGCGTCGCCAAGCGCGAGGGCCGCTCCGCCGAGAACGGCGCCGTGGTCTCCATCATCGCCGACGACAACTCCTCCGGTGTCCTGGTCGAGCTGAAGTGCGAGACGGACTTCGTCGCCAAGGGCGAGAAGTTCCAGGCCGTGGCCAACGCCATCGCCGAGCACGTCGCCAAGACGAACCCGGCCGACATCGAGGCCCTGCTGGCCTCCGAGATCGAGCCCGGCAAGACCGTCCAGGCGTTCGTGGACGAGGCCAACGCCAACCTCGGCGAGAAGATCGTCCTGGACCGCTTCGCGCAGTTCGCCGACGGCTTCGTGCTCGCCTACATGCACCGCACCATGCCCGACCTGCCCCCGCAGATCGGTGTCCTGGTCGAGCTGGACAAGCCGAACACCGAGGTCGCCAGGGGCGTCGCCCAGCACATCGCCGCCTTCGCGCCGAAGTTCCTCGCGAAGGAGGACATCCCGGCCGACGTCGTCGAGTCCGAGCGTCGTATCGCCGAGGAGACCACCCGCGCCGAGGGTAAGCCCGAGGCCGCGATCGCCAAGATCGTCGAGGGTCGTCTGAACGGCTTCTTCAAGGACGCCACGCTGCTCGGCCAGCCGTACGCGCTCGACAACAAGAAGTCGGTCCAGAAGGTTCTGGACGAGGCCGGTGTCACCCTGAAGCGCTTCACGCGCATCAAGGTCGGCATCTGAGTCCGTACCGCGATCGACTCCCGACCCACGGGGAAATCCCCCGGGAATTCCCGATAGGGTCGACCGCAGTCGTCCGCGCACACCGCCACACCCGGGCGTGGGGCGGACGGCAGCAGATCTGACGAGGAGGCCATTGCCGCGCATGGGAGCGAAAAGCAACCCCATCGGCAATGGCCTTCTTCGTATGTGCAACACGTGAAAGAGGCGGGATCCCCCATGACCACCAAGGCCCAGAAGAGCGACGACGGCAAAGTACGCGGCCGGTTTCTGCTGAAGCTGTCCGGAGAGGCCTTCTCCGGTGGCGGGGGCCTGGGCGTCGACCCCGACGTGGTGCACAAGATCGCCCGCGAGATCGCGGCCGTCGTGCGCGACGGGGCGCAGATCGCGGTCGTCATCGGCGGCGGCAACTTCTTCCGCGGCGCCGAACTCCAGCAGCGCGGCATGGACCGCGCCCGCTCCGACTACATGGGCATGCTCGGCACCGTGATGAACTGCCTCGCCCTCCAGGACTTCCTGGAGAAGGAGGGCATCCAGTCCCGGGTGCAGACCGCCATCACCATGGGCCAGGTCGCCGAGCCGTACATCCCGCTGCGCGCCGTGCGCCACCTGGAGAAGGGCCGCGTGGTCATCTTCGGCGCCGGTATGGGCATGCCCTACTTCTCCACCGACACCACCGCCGCCCAGCGCGCCCTGGAGATCGACGCCGAGGCGCTGCTCATGGGCAAGAACGGCGTGGACGGGGTCTACGACTCCGACCCCAAGACCAACCCCGACGCCGTCAAGTTCGACGCCCTCGGCTACGGCGAGGTCATCACCCGGGACCTCAAGGTCGCCGACGCCACCGCCATCACGCTGTGCCGCGACAACAAGCTCCCGATCCTCGTCTTCGAGCTTCTGGCGGAGGGCAATATCGCCCGCGCCGTCAAGGGTGAGAAGATCGGCACGCTGGTGGGTGACCAGGGCAGCCGGAACTGACCGGCACACCCCGCACCCGGGTAAGACACCTGTCCGAGGGACGGACGGGACGCACCCTGGCCGGGGGATGGACAATGTCCTGCCGGTCGGGAACCGTGCAGGAAGAAGACGCGACGCAGCCGGCCGCCGCCCCGACGAGGAACCGCAGCCGGGCCTCACTCAAGACACGCAGGAGCAAGTGGTGATCGAAGAGACCCTCCTCGAAGCCGAGGAGAAGATGGAGAAGGCCGTCGTGGTCGCCAAGGAGGACTTCGCCGCGATCCGCACCGGCCGTGCGCACCCGGCGATGTTCAACAAGATCGTGGCCGACTACTACGGTGCCCTGACGCCGATCAACCAGCTGGCCTCGTTCTCCGTGCCGGAGCCGCGCATGGCGGTCGTGACCCCGTTCGACAAGTCCGCGCTGCGCAACATCGAGCAGGCGATCCGCGACTCCGACCTGGGCGTCAACCCCAGCAACGACGGCAACATCATCCGAGTGGTGTTCCCCGAGCTGACCGAGGAGCGCCGCCGCGAGTACATCAAGGTCGCGAAGGCCAAGGGCGAGGACTCGAAGGTCTCGATCCGTTCCGTGCGCCGCAAGGCCAAGGACGCCATCGACAAGCTGATCAAGGACGGCGAGGTCGGCGAGGACGAGGGCCGCCGTGCGGAGAAGGACCTCGACGACCTGACGGCGAAGTACGTCGCCCAGGTCGACGAGCTTCTCAAGCACAAGGAAGCGGAGCTGCTCGAAGTCTGATGAGCGACTCTTCCTGGGGCGCGCCGCCACCGGCGGGGCAGGCCGGCTACTGGGGGTCCACCGCGGGCGGGCCTGTCCAGGGGGCCGCCCCGGCGGGTCCCGCGTACGATGCGCCTGAGGCGCAGCAGACTCGCCCCATGCCCATCGTGCCCGACGGACCCGCGTACGGCGGAGACCAGGACGACGATCGGGGGGCCGCTCGGCTGAGCGGCCCCTTGTTCCAAGACGAGACGTTCCAGGCCCGGGAACTCCCGGCCGAGACCCAGAACCCGGAGCCCATGCCCGACGCCCCGCAGCCGGCGCCAGCGCCGCAGAAGAAGAGCGCGGGCCGTGACCTGAGCGCGGCCATAGGTGTCGGTGTCGGGCTCGGTGTGGTGATCGTCGCGTCCCTGTTCATCAAGAAGGCCGTCTTCGTCGGCGTGATCGCGGTCGCCGTCGTCGTCGGTCTGTGGGAGCTGACCAGCAGGCTCCAGGAGCGCAAGGGCATCAAGGCTCCGCTCGTGCCGCTCGCGGTCGGCGGTGCGGCGATGGTCGTCGCCGGCTATGTGCGCGGCGCCGAGGGCGCGTGGGTCGCCATGGCCCTCACCGCGCTGGCCGTGCTGGTCTGGCGGATGACGGAACCGCCGGAGGGCTACCTCAAGGACGTCACGGCCGGCGTCTTCGCGGCGTTCTACGTGCCGTTCCTGGCCACGTTCGTCGCGCTGATGCTCACCGCCGCCGACGGACCCTGGCGGGTCCTGACCTTCCTGCTCCTCACCGTCGTCAGCGACACCGGCGCGTACGCGGTCGGCTGGCGCTTCGGCAAGCACAGGCTCGCCCCGCGCATCAGCCCCGGCAAGACCCGTGAGGGCCTGCTGGGCGCGGTGCTGTTCGCGATGGTCGCGGGCGCGCTGTGCATGCAGTTCCTGATCGACGACGGCGCCTGGTGGCAGGGCCTGCTGCTGGGCCTCGCGGTCGCGGCCAGCGCCACGCTGGGCGACCTCGGCGAATCCATGATCAAGCGGGACCTGGGCATCAAGGACATGGGCACCTTGCTTCCCGGGCACGGCGGCATCATGGACCGACTGGACTCGCTGCTGCCCACGGCACCCGTGGTGTGGCTGCTGATGGTGGTCTTCGTCGGCAGCAGCTGACGCAGAACGCGGTACGGCTCTACGGCCCCCGTCCTGATCGCAGGGCGGGGGCCGTCGTCGTGCCCGGGATCCGGGACCGCACGAGGAGACCGGCCCCCGGATGCCGCAGCACAAATCGGCGGCCGAAGCCCGTGCGCGGCAGACTCCCTCACAGGACGGCCTGTCCCCGCCGCCCGGCGAAGCAGCAGGGAGTACGCCCGATGCCCCTCGACCCGACCACCACCCCCGCCTCGGCCCCGCTCGATCCGACAGCCGCCCCTGCCTCTGCCCCGCTCGACCCGGCCCCGGCCCCGCTCGCCCCGCCACCCCCGCCCGTGCGGTTCTGGCCCGTGGATGATCTGCCCGCGCTCGACCCCGACCCGTTCCTGGACGAGCTGTTGCGTGAGGAGCCGGTCAGCCGGATCAGGCTGCCGTACGGCGACGGGTACGCCTGGCTGGTCACGAGGTACGAGGATGTCCGCCTCGTCACCGCCGATCCGCGCTTCTCGCGGGCCCGGGTCGTCGGCCGGGACGTCACCACCATGCGCCCGGTGCCGGTGGCCTCGCAGACGGCGGGCCTGCAGTACATCGATCCGCCCCGGCACAGCCTGCTGCGCCGGGTGGTGGCCCGCGCGTTCACCGGGGAGAGCATGCGGCGGCTGCGCCCGCTCGCCGAGCGCCGGGCCGCCGAACTGCTCGACGGGATGGCACGCGCCGGCGCACCGGCCGACCTCATGGAACATCTGCACGGCCCCTTCCCGATCGCCGTGATCCGCGACTTCCTCGGCGTGGAGGAGAGGGACTGGCACCGCTGGGCGGAGACGGGCGAGGCCCTGCTGTCCGCGGGAGCCGGGTCCGAGGAGCGCGCGAAGGAGGCCGCGCGGGCCACCCGGGCCCGGATCGTCGAACTGCTCCGGCGCCGCCGCGAGGAACCCCGCGAGGACCTGGCCGGAGTGCTGGCGCGGTCGGCCGCGGCGGGCGAGATCACCGACGACGAGGCGATCTCCCTCGCCATCGCCGTCAAGGTCAGCGGCGGCCACGCGGTCCGCAACAACAGCGGTTCGATGATGTACGCGCTGCTCACGCACCCGGACCGGCTGGACCGGCTGCGCCGCGAGCCGGAGCTGCTGCCCCGAGCCGTGGAGGAGCTGTTCCGCTACGTCCCGCACCGCAACGGCGTCGGCATCCCCCGCGTCGCCACCGAGGACGTCGAGGTCGGCGGCCGACTGATCCGCGCCGGTGACGTGGTCTACAACGCGTACGTCGCCGCCAACCGCGACCCCGAGGTGTTCCCCGACCCGGACGCCCTGGACTTCGACCGCGAGAACCGCGCCCACCTGGCCTTCGGCCACGGCCCGCACCACTGCCTGGCCGCTGGCATGGCCCGTATGGAGGCGGAGGTCATGATCGGCTCCGTACTGGCCCGGTTCCCCGGCATCCGGCTGGCCGTGCCCGCCGAGGAGGTCGAGTTCCAGCGCCAGGGCCTGATCCGCGGGCCGCGGACCCTGCCCGTGACCTGGTGACGGACCTGGCGGAACCGCTCACGTACGTGCGGCGTCGTGGGGAACATGATCTTTCTACTGCTGGGCGTCCTGGCGCTCGTCGTCGGCGGATGCGTCTGTGTGGTGTGGGCGGAGCGCGGCGGGCCGCGCTGGGCCCGCGTCGTGGCGATCCTGACGCTCGCGCTGGGCGACGCGGTGAGCAGCTCCGGGAAGAAGAAGCGGCGCGGAAGCTGGGGCGGGAGCAGCAGCATGGACAGCGACGACGACTAGGCCCGGCCGGGCGAGCGACGGATCATCAGGCCAGGTCGAACGCCTTCGCGCCCGACAGCACCGGAACGACCTGGTACCTGCCGTCTCCTGCGCCGCAGGTGGGACGGGTGTCGGCGGTGGCGGAGACGTTGGTCCCCGCCAGGAAGCGTCCGTCGCCGCTGGGCACCACCGTCGAGAAGTGGTTGGCGGCCCCGTCCCAGTAGTACATGCACTGGTGCAGGTTCACGTACCGCCCCGTGGTCAGGTCGAGAGTCCTGACGCCCGACAGGACGGGGACGAGCTGGTAGTTGCCGTCTCCCGCGCCGCAGGTGGGACGGGTGTCGGCGGTGTCGGAGACGTTGGTCCCCGCCAGGAAGCGTCCGTCGCTGCTGGGCACCACCGTCGAGAAGTGGTTGGTGGCCGCATCCGAGTAGTACATGCACTGGTGCACGTTCAGATAGCGCCCGGCCCGCAGGTCGAGAGCCTTGACTCCGGACAGCACCGGCACGAGGCCGTAGTTGCCGTCTCCCGCGCCGCAGGTCGGCCGGCTGTCGGCGGTGGCGGACACGTTGCTGCCCGCCAGGAAGCGTCCGTCGCTGCTCGGCACCACCGTGGTGAAGTGGTTGGTCGCCGAGCCCGAGTAGTACAGGCACTGGTGCAGGTTGAGGTACCCGGCGGCTGCTCGCTCGGGTCCACGGGCGTGGGCCGTGGCCGGTGCGAGCAATACGGCCGCGGCGCTCACAGTGGCCGCGAGGGCAGCGAGCCACGCCTTGGGACGAATCTTCTGGCGCACGATGTGTTCCCCCTTTCCGGTGCTCCTTCCGATGAGGAGCAGGCAAAGCAGAGCACGGAGACGGGCGGATTGACGGGTATCCGTCATTCAATCCACCCGAAGGTGGGGCATCCGCACGCTCTTCAGGCCACCCATGTGGATCTGCGCCACTGGTAAGGCCATGCCCAAGCCCGGAGAACTGGCGGTAGTCGGGCAGCAACAAGCCCCCTACCAGCGCGTTCGGCGCGGATAGGGGGCCGAGGCGTAGAAGTGCCTCAGGGCATGCATGCCGTGTTCACGAGCGGACCGGTACTTACAGTGCCTCCGGCGGGGGATCTACAGTCGCACGCTCCACCTGGACGCCAGGAACCACGCCCGCTCCACGGCGGACGCCAGAGCCGCCCTGGGCCCGTGTTCCGTCATGCGGTGAGCAGGCGGTTGAAGAACGAACGGTAGTGCTGGAGGGCCCTACGCAGATCTTCGGTGTCCGCCTCCTCGCCCCGGTTCCACTGGCCTTCCAGCTCGTGCTTCTGCTCGGAGAACGTCTCGGCGAGCTGCTGCATGACGTCGGCGACCAGGGAGTCGGCCGTGTGTACGGCGTCCTGGGGGTCGTCGATGAACTCGTTCTGGATCTCCTGCCACCGCTCCCGGAGATGCTCCTCTTCCTCCGGCGCGAGGAGGTGAAGACTCTCGTCGTCCGGTACTGCGGCAGCCTCACGCCCCTGCCCTTCGGCAGTCTCTTGAGGCGGGGCTGTGCTCTCGCCGGGGTAGACAGGCGCTTCGGACTGCGCCCGCGGTTCACCCCTGCTGCCGGCGCGGGGCTGGGCCAGGTCTTCGGTGGACAGTCCCCTCTCGGGGCCCGGCGCGTGTTCGCGTTCCATGTCTCCTCCATCCCTTCGTCCTTCAAGATCTGTCGGCATGCGGTGGTGAGCGGGTTCAGGCCCGGGCGTGGCGAGGCTGACCACCGTCGGAGAGCAGTTCGTCGAAGAGCTCGCGGTAGTGCACCATGGCGCCGCGCAGTTGCTCGGTCGTGGCCTTGTGCTGGACGCTGAGTGCGTCGATCTCGTGTGCGGCCCGATAGTGCTCCAGCGTGCGGCCATGCTCGACTGAAAGATCCTTCACGCGCTGCTCGAATTCCCCGGTCGGGTAGCCGCGCTCGTGCATCAGAGAGGTGACCAGACGGTCGGCGTCATGCACGGCATCGTTGGGCCGGTCCACGAACTCGTCCTGCACGCTGGTCCAGTCCCGGGCGTACCGTTCCCGCACGCTGCTGGACAGCGGCTTGATGTCGAGAGAGTCATGGCGCCTCTCCCGCGCACTGAGCTCACGCTCGGCGGCCAATCTGTTGTCAGCGCCCTCGACTGTTCGTTCGTACTCGGGGCCGAAGCGTTCGCGTAGGTGGCGGCGGCGCATGTACAAGAAGGCTGCCGTGGCGACGAGAGCGATCACCACTACGACGGGGATGATAATTGCCAGAAGTGTCCCTGTTGACATTGCGGTCGAGCCCCCTTGATCTGCCCGTTATGCACCACTTGGTACCCGTATGCCCCTGGTGTTGCGGCCAAAACGGGGTTCAGCGCGCCACCCAACGGCGGCAGCGGCCCATCCGATCGAGGGCAGGTCGTGTCGAGTCCCTCGCCCGACGACGAGCATGAGCGGCCCCAGCAACAGACTGCCCTCGACGTGGATGCCGAGGAGCGGCATCGTCCCGCCGACAACCCGATCTGCTGCCCGCCTGAGCCGGCGGCGCCGGTTCTGCCTACCCTCGATACAGGGGGTGACCAACCCGGAAAAGGACCGCCATGGACCTCCAGCTCAAGGGCAGGGTCGCCGTCGTCACCGGAGCGAGCAAGGGCATCGGCCTCGCCATCGCCGATGCGTTCGCCCGTGAAAGCGCACATGTCACCGTCGGCAGCCGGAGCATTACTCCCGAGCTCAAAGGGCTCCACGAGAAGTACGGCGTCACAGCAGTCCCGGTCGACCTGTCCACCGCAGACGGACCGGGCGCACTCGTCCGACACGCGGTGGACCAGTACGGCAGGGTCGACGTCCTGGTCAACAATGTGGGTACCGCGACGCCCCGTCCGAGCTTCCTGGACATCGACGACGCCGAGTGGCAACGGATCTTCGACATGACCCTGTTCAGCGCGGTCCGGGCCAGCCGCGCTGCGCTTCCTCACCTGCTGGCCGTGGACGGGGGTTCCATCATCAACATCAGCTCCATCAACGCGCGTCTACCCTTCCCCATGGTCGTGGACTACTCCGCGGCCAAGGCCGGGCTGAGCAGCCTGACAAAGTCGCTGTCCGAGGAGTTCGCACCGCGAGGCGTCCGGGTCAACGCGATCGCCCCGGGGCCGGTTCGCACTCCCTTCTGGACCGCGCCGGGCGGCTTCGCCGATGCCACGGCAGCCCAGGCCGGCACCACCGCGCAGGAAGCCATCGATGCGGTCGTGCCGCAGAGCATGGGCATCTCCACAGGACGCGTCACCGAAGCTCACGAAGTCGCCGATCTGGCTCTCTTCCTCGCCTCCCCGCTCGCCGGCAACATCACAGGAGCCGAGTTCACCATCGATGGCGGCCAGGTCAAGACATTGTGATCTCTTGCCCCTGCCTGCACACCCGGTTGCCGAGCGCCGGGCGGTAGGGATCGAAAGATGGCGCCGTGACCTGGTCCTACAGGGTGACGACCACCGATGACAGTCGTCCGGAGCGACAGCTCCAGGTCACCCATGTGGATCTGCGACACTGGTACAGCCATGCCTAAGCCCGGAGAACTCACTTTCGTCGCCCCGCGCGGAGCCAAGAAGCCGCCGCGGCATCTCGCCGACCTCACGCCCGCCGAGCGCAAGGACGCGGTGGCCGGGATCGGTGAGAAGCCGTTCCGTGCCAAGCAGCTCTCGCAGCACTACTTCGCGCGGTACGCGCACGACCCGGAGCAGTGGACCGACATTCCCGCCGGTTCGCGTGCCAAGCTCCAGGAAGCCCTGTTCCCGGAGCTGATGACCGTCGTCCGGCATCTGTCCACCGACGAGGGGACCACCCGCAAGACGCTGTGGCGGCTGTTCGACGGCACGCTGGTCGAGTCCGTGCTGATGCGGTATCCGGACCGGGTCACCATGTGCATCAGCTCGCAGGCCGGATGCGGGATGAACTGCCCGTTCTGCGCGACCGGGCAGGCGGGGCTGGACCGGAATCTGTCCACCGCCGAGATCGTCCACCAGATCGTCGACGGCATGCGGGCCCTGCGGGACGGCGAGGTGCCGGGCGGGCCCGCGCGACTGTCCAACATCGTCTTCATGGGCATGGGCGAGCCGCTCGCCAACTACAACCGGGTCGTGGGTGCCATCCGGGCCCTCACCGATCCCGCGCCCGACGGCCTCGGGCTCTCGCAGCGAGGGATCACGGTCTCGACCGTCGGGCTCGTGCCGGCCATCCACCGGTTCGCCGACGAGGGCTTCAAGTGCCGGCTCGCGATCTCCCTGCACGCCCCCGACGACGAGCTGCGCGACACCCTCGTCCCCGTGAACACGCGGTGGAAGGTGCGCGAGGTGCTGGACGCCGGGTTCGAGTACACCGAGAAGAGCGGTCGCCGGCTGTCCATCGAGTACGCGCTCATCCGGGACATCAACGACCAGGCGTGGCGGGGGGACCGGCTCGGGCGGCTGCTCAAGGGCAAGCCCGTGCACGTCAACCTCATTCCGCTGAACCCGACTCCGGGGTCCAAGTGGACCGCGTCGCGGCCCGAGGACGAGAAGGCGTTCGTCGAGGCCATCGCCGCGCACGGGGTGCCCGTCACCATCCGGGACACCCGCGGTCAGGAGATCGACGGAGCCTGCGGTCAGCTCGCGGCCACCGAGCGGTAATCTGACCGGGTCCACATATCTTCATATTCCGACAGGGGAGCGCCACAGCGCTGAGAGTGCGGCGGACAGGGCCGCAGACCCTCTGAACCTCGCCCAGGTCATTCTGGGTAGGAAGTTCGGTCATCACTCATGCTGTTGCGCCCTGCCCGGGTCCGTCCCGGGCAGGGCCGCGTTCTTCCTGGCCAACCCCAGGAGGACACTCACATGCACACCAAGACCCTCGTGGCTGCGGCGGTCGGCCTCGGCCTGATCACCTTGTCCGCGTGCGGATCGACGGACGGCAAGGGCTCCGCGGACTCCAAGACCGTGACCCTCGTCAGCCACGACTCGTGGTTCGTGTCCAAGAACGTGCTCAAGGACTTCGAGAAGCAGTCCGGGTACAAGGTCAGGGTCCTGCCGACCGGCGACGCCGGGCAGGCCGTCAACAAGGCCATCCTCACCAAGGACAACCCGCAGGGCGACGTCTTCTTCGGCGTCGACAACACCCTGCTGTCCAGGGCTCTCGACAACGGGCTGTTCCAGTCCTACGAGGCGAAGGGGCTCGGCACGGTCGGGGCCGCCTACCAGCTCGACAAGGACAAGCACAGGGTCACCCCGGTCGACTACGGCGACATCTGCGTCAACTACGACAAGGCCTGGTTCAGCGAGCACAAGCTGACCCCGCCGCAGTCCTTCGCCGACCTCGCCAAGCCCGCGTACAAGAACCTCCTCGTCACCGAGAACGCGGCCGCCTCCTCGCCCGGCCTCGGCTTCCTGCTCGGCAGCGCGGCGCAGTTCGGCGACGAGGGCTGGCAGGGCTACTGGAAGAAGCTCAAGGACAACGGCGTCAAGGTCGTCGACGGCTGGGAACAGGCCTACCGCCAGGAGTTCTCCGGCTCGTCCGAGGGGAAGAAGGCCGGCGGCGACCGGCCGCTCGTGGTGTCGTACGCCTCCTCCCCGCCCGCCGAGGTGATCTACGCCAAGAAGCGGCCCAGCACCGCCCCGACCGGCGTCGCGACCGGCACCTGCTTCCGGCAGATCGAGTTCGCCGGGCTGCTGAGCAACGCGAAGAACACCGAGGGCGGCAAGGCGTTCATCGACTTCCTGCTCTCCAAGGAGTTCCAGCAGGACATGCCGCTGAACATGTTCGTGTACCCGGTCGTGAAGGGGGCCGCCGTGCCCGCCGACTTCACCGAGTACGGGCCGGCCGCCAAGGATCCCGAGACCATGGCCCCGGACAAGATCGCCGCCAACCGCGACCAGTGGGTCAAGTCGTGGACCTCGCTCGTACTGAAGTAGCCGGCACCCGGCGGGGAAACGCGGCGCGGCTCGGGCTCATGGCCCTGCCCGTCGCGTTCTTCGCGCTGTTCTTCGCCTGGCCCGTGGCCGCGATCGTCGCGCGCGGGCTGAAGGCGGACGGCGCCTGGCAGTTCGGGCGGATCGCGGACGTCGTCACCCAGCCGGACCTGAGGCACGTGCTGTGGTTCACCACCTGGCAGGCGCTCGCCTCCACCGCGCTGACCCTGCTCCTCGCGCTGCCCGCCGCGCATGTCTTCGCCCGCCTCGACTTCCCGGGCAAGCGGCTGCTGCGGGCCGTGGTCACGGTCCCCTTCGTCCTCCCGACCGTCGTCGCCGGCAGCGCCTTCCTGGCGCTGGTCGGCCGGGGCGGCCTGCTGGACGAGGTGTGGGGAGTACGGCTGGACACCACGGTGTGGGCGATCCTGCTCGCCCACGTCTTCTTCAACTACGCGGTCGTCGTACGGACCGTCGGCGGGCTGTGGGCCCAGCTCGACCCCCGGCAGGAGGAGGCCGCGCGGATGCTGGGCGCCTCGCCGCTGACGGCCTGGCGGAAGGTGACCCTGCCCGCGCTCGCGCCCGCCGTGGCCGCCGCCGCGCTGATGGTGTTCCTGTTCACCTTCACCTCCTTCGGCGTCGTGCAGATCCTCGGCGGGCCCACCTTCTCCACCCTCGAAGTGGAGATCTACCGGCAGACCTCCGAGGTCTTCGACCTGTCCACGGCCGCCGTCCTCACCCTCGTCCAGTTCGTCGCGGTCGGCGCGATCCTCGCCGTGCACGCCTGGACGGTACGGCGCCGGGAGACCGCCCTGAGGCTGGTGGACGCCTCCGTCACCGCCCGCCGGCCGCGCGGCGCCGGGCAGTGGGCGCTGCTCGCCGGGGTCCTCGGCACCATCGCCCTGCTGCTGGTCCTGCCGCTCGCCGTCCTCGTCCGCCGCTCGCTCGACGCGCCCGGCTTCGGCTACTACCGGGCGCTGGCCGACGCGGACGGCGGTACGTTCCTGGTGGCGCCCCTGCACGCCGTGTGGACCTCGCTGGAGTACGCCGTCGCCGCCACCGCCATCGCCGTGGTGATCGGAGGGCTCGCCGCCGCCGCGCTGGCCCGCCGGGACGCGGGCCGCCTGGTGCGCGGTTTCGACGCGCTGCTGATGCTGCCGCTCGGCGTCTCCGCCGTGACCGTCGGCTTCGGCTTCCTGATCGCCCTCGACAAGCCGCCGCTGGACCTGCGCCAGTCGTGGATCCTGGTGCCGCTCGCCCAGGCGCTGGTCGGCGCCCCCTTCGTCGTACGGACCATGCTGCCCGTGCTGCGCGCGGTGGACGTACGCCTCAGGGAGGCCGCCGCCGTGCTCGGGGCCGGGCCCTGGCGGGTGTGGCGGGAGGTGGACCTGCCGCTGGTGCGGCGCGCGCTGCTGGTCGCCGCCGGGTTCGCGTTCGCCGTGTCGCTGGGGGAGTTCGGCGCGACCGTGTTCATCGCGAGGCCGGACAACCCGACCCTGCCGGTCGCCGTGGCCCGGCTGCTCAGCCGCCCCGGCGATCTCAACTACGGCCAGGCGATGGCCCTTTCGACCATTCTGATGGTGGTGTGCGCCGCCGCTCTGCTGCTCCTGGAGCGGTTGCGCACCGACCGGACGGGGGAGTTCTGATGCTGCTGAGCCTGGACGCCGCGACCGTGCGCTTCGGCGGGCGGGCCGTGCTCGACGCCGTCGGCCTGGAGGTCGCCGAGCACGAGGTGGTGTGCGTCCTCGGACCCAGCGGCAGCGGCAAGTCGACGCTGCTGCGGGCCGTGGCCGGGCTCCAGCCCCTGTCCGGCGGACGGGTGCTGCTCGACGGCCGGGACCAGACGGGCGTACCCGCGCACAGGCGGGGCGTCGGGCTGATGTTCCAGGACCACCAGCTGTTCCCGCAGCGGGACGTCGGCGCGAACGTGGCGTTCGGGCTGCGCATGCACGGCGTCGCCAAGGGCGAACGGGGCACCGAGGTCGGGCAGTTGCTGGAACTGGTCGGGCTGCCGGGGGCCGCCCGGCGGGCCGTGGCCTCCCTGTCCGGCGGCGAGCAGCAGCGGGTGGCCCTCGCCCGGGCGCTCGCGCCCCGGCCCCGGCTGCTCATGCTGGACGAGCCGCTCGGCCAGCTGGACCGCTCGCTGCGGGAGCGCCTGGTGGTCGAACTGCGGGAGTTGTTCGGCCGGTTGGGGACGACCGTGCTCGCCGTCACCCACGACCAGGGCGAGGCGTTCGCACTGGCCGACCGGGTGGTGGTGATGCGGGACGGGCGGATCGCGCAGTCCGGGACGCCCATCGAGGTGTGGCAGCGGCCCGCCGACGCGTTCGTGGCCCGCTTCCTCGGCTTCGAGAACGTGGTCCCGGCGACCGTCGCCGGTACGGCCGCCGACAGCCCGTGGGGGAAGCTGCCGGTGCCCGACGGCTCCGCGCAGGGCGGCCGTACGGTTCTCGTCCGGCCCGCCGGGGTCCGGCTGGTGCCGGCCGACCAGGGCCTGCCCTGCACGGTGACCGCCCGCACCTTCCGGGGCACCCATGTGGCCGTCCACCTCCAGCCGGCGGACGGCCCGCGCCTTGAGGCGGCCTGTACGCTCCGGGACGCGCCGGAGCCGGGCGCCTCGGTCGGCGTCGAGTTCGACGTGGCCGAAATCGTCGTGCTCGACTGAGCACCCGCCCGTACGCTGGGGGCATGCCTCCGCTCGCGCATGACCGCTACTGCCGGGAAATCGCCCACCAGGTCGCACAGTTGCGGGCCGTGGTGACCTCCGGTGCCGATCTGTCCGCGA
This sequence comes from Streptomyces sp. NPDC046727, assembly GCF_040645635.1. Lineage (NCBI taxonomy): Bacteria > Bacillati > Actinomycetota > Actinomycetes > Kitasatosporales > Streptomycetaceae > Streptomyces > Streptomyces sp. NPDC046727. The sequence continues at coordinate 124,367 of NZ_JBEYYR010000015.1, read as the reverse complement.
CCGTGCCGACCTGCCCCGACTGGTCGCTGGAGGAGCTGGTCCGGCACGTGGGCGGCGCCCTGCGCTGGGTGGACGCCGTCGTGCGCGGCCGGGCCCAGGAGAACATCCCCGAGGAAGACGTTCCGCTGGCCGGCGGGCCGGAGAAGCGCGGTGACGCGGCGGCCCTGGACCAGTGGCTCGCGGACACCGGCGAGCTGGTCGTCGGCGCCCTCCGGGAGGCCGGCCCCGACACCCGGGTGTGGGGCTGGGCCGGGGTGCTGAACGCCGGCTTCTGGGCCCGCCGCATGGTCTGCGAGATCACCGTCCACCGGGCCGACGCCACGCTCGCCGCCGGACTGCCCTACGAGGTGGCACCGGACATCGCGGCGGACGTGCTGGACGAGTGGCTGCAGCTGGTGGAGTGGGTGCAGCACAACGCGCCGCACGACGCGGCGAGGGACCTGCGCGGGCCGCACCGCTCGATCCATCTGCACGCCACCGACACCGAACCCGCCTTGAACGCCGAGTGGCTCGTCGAACTGGGCGAGGACGGGATGAGCTGGCGGCGCGGCCACGAGAAGGCCACCGTCGCCCTGCGCGGCCCGCTCACCTCGGTGCTGCTCGCCTTCTACCGTCGACTGCCGCCGGACGGCCCCGGCCTGGAGGTGCTCGGTGACCGGGAGCTGCTGGAGTTCTGGCTGGAGCGGACCACGTTCGGCTGACGCATGCGACCGCGGCCCGTCCCCTGGGGATAGGGGGACGGGCCGCGGCGCGTTGTGCGGGTGAGGCGTCAGCCGTTGCGGCTCGCCCCACGGCGGCGCATGCCGAACCAGACCGCGCCACCGCCGACGACGACCAGGGCCGCCGCGAGCCCGGCGATCAGGCCGGTGTTGGAGTCGGCGCCGGTCTCGGCGAGGTTGGAGTCACCGGCGGCCGGGGACGGCGCGTTGTCCGAGGTGCCCGCCGGGGCGGAGCTGGACTCGGAGGCCGACGGGGCCGGGGTCGCCGGCTCGGCCGGCGCCGCCTTGGACGGGGACGGGGACGGCGTCGTGCTGGCCGACGGCGTCGGGGTCTGGCTCTCGGTCTTGCAGGCGGTGGAGGGGGTCACCAGGTCGGGCTGGATGTCCTCGTCGACGGCCTTGTCGGCCTTGACGTGGACCCGGTAGGTGGCGTTCGGCTTCCAGTCCTCCGCGAAGGTGATCCGGGTGCCCTCCTTCGACCCCTTGACCGGCTGCTCGCCGACCTTGGTCTCGATGCCGCCGACGCCCTTGAGGAAGACGGTGACGGTGGCGTCCTTGGCGGAGGGGTCCGTGTCGGTGACGACGATGACGCCCTTGTCGCCGTCGCACTTGGCTTCGGCGGAGAAGTCCTTGATGCTGCACGCGAGAGCGGAGCCGGACAGGCCCAGCACCAGCGCCGTCGACCCGGAGGCGACACCCAGGAGATGCGCGGCACGGCGTACGCTACGGCGAGTCATGGACAACGTTTGTCCTTTACAGAGTGCAATTGCGGGGGGTGGCGGGGGAGTTGGGGCGGAGGATGAGGCGAGGCCCCAGCAACCCCGGGAGGCTCACAGGTTTATAAGTGCTCCGTAAGAAGTGTCAACGCATATGCCGTCAACGGTCGTTGACTTTGCCCGCTTATTAACCACCCGGACGTTTCACCGGTACGGCCGGTCATACCGACGGCCCGCACGCGGAACCGGGCGTGCGGGCCGTGCCGGTGTCGAGTCGTGGGGTCAGCCCTGGACGGCCGCCGGGTCCATCCACATGATCTCCCAGGTGTGGCCGTCGAGGTCGTCGAAGGCGCGGCCGTACATGAAGCCGTGGTCCTGGGTCTCGCCGCTGGCCGTGCCGCCGGCCGCGATCGCCTTGTCGACCAGCTCGTCCACCTTCTCCCGGCTCTCGGCGCTCAGACAGACCAGCACCTCGCTGGTGGTCGTCGCGTCGGCGATCTCCTTCTTGGTGAAGGTCGCGTAGAACGGCTTGGTCAGCAGCATCGCGACGATGGTGTCGCTGATCACCACGGAGGCGGCCTTCTCGTCGCTGAACTGCGGGTTGATCGAGTAGCCGAGCTCCGTGAAGAACTTCTTCGAGGCGTCGAGGTCGTTCACGGGCAGGTTCACGAAGATCATCTGCTGGTACATGCGGGCCTCTCCCGTCGGGGTCGTGCGCGGTTCATCGCGTTCGGTGGGTAGACCGGCGCCCCGCCGCGGACTCATCGGTGACCGCGGAACTTTTTCGCGGCTCGTCCGTCAGCCGGCCAGGGGGAGGGCGGACAGCGCGGCGATCCCCAGGGTGAGCGGGCCGAACAGGGCCAGCAGGGCGAGCGCGCGGACGGCGGCGGCCATGCGCAGCACGGGGGCGGGCGCGCCGAGGCGGAGCAGCGCGGCGGTGGTGTCGGCGCGGCACTGGCGGGCCTCCACGGCCGCGGTGAGGAGGGTGGCCACGGTGGAGCCGGCGACGACGAGCGCGGCGAGGAAGGACAGCGGGCCGAGGGCGCGGGCCGAGCCGTCGTACAGGACGGTCATGGCGTACCCGGCGGACGCCACCGCGCAGACCACGCCGAGGGGGCGGCCGATCCGGGCGGCCTCCGACATGAGGCCCCGCCCGGCGAGCAGCCGGAGCGCACCCGGGCGGCTGCACTGGAGGAGCCGGCCGCAGAGGTGGGTGAGGCCGGGGGAGGCCAGGACGATCCCGGTGCCGGTGAGGAGCCAGCCGAGGAGCACGGCGAGGGAGGGGGCGGGGGCGGAACGGCCGGCGTAGGCCTGCACGGCGAGGCCGGCGGTGAGGAGGGCCACGCCCCAGGGGAAGTCGGCCGGGGTCTGGAGGGGAGAGCGGAGGGTGGTCCGGTCGGCGTCCGGGAGCGGGGGGTCGGGGTCGGCCCTGCCGCCCGGCGCCGGCGGGGTGCCGTCCTGCTCCGGGACGGGAGCCGCCCCGGCGGCAGGGCCGGCCGCGGATCCGCCACCGGCCCGCCCGCCGTCGTCGGCGTGCCGCGCGGGCCGGCGGCCGGGGTGCTCGGCGCGGTCCGCCTTCTCCTCCGTGCCCTCGGCGCCGCGGCTCCCTCGGCCCCGGCCGCCGAAGCGCGACCCGAACCTTCCGTACGCCCCGAACGTCTCCCGCTCCGGCGCGTTGCCGTGCGCCCCGAAGCGGCCGAACTTCCTGGGGCCCAGGGGAACCGGCCGGGGGTCCTTCGGCTGGAGGGCGACCGCCACCGTCGTGGCCGCCGTGGCCGGGAGCAGGGCGAGGAGGGTCAGGGCCGCCGGGAGGGGGAGGGGGGCGCCCGCCGCCAGGAAGTCCGCCGCCGCGCCGTCGAACGGCATCCCCGTCAGGTCGCCGCGCAGGTGCAGGAAGACCAGCAGGGCCAGCAGCGAGCCCAGGGTGCAGGACAGGGCCGTGGTCAGGGCGGAGACGGCCATGAGGCGGGCGGGGCCGAGGCCGACGGCGGACAGGCCGGTGCGGGGCCGGGTGCCGGGGTCGGTGCGGGCGACCGCGACCGCGAGGTGGACCGTCGCGGCGAGCGGCACCGCGCACCAGGCCAGGCGCAGCGCGGCGGCGCCCGCGTTCTCCGGGTGGATCAGGGCGTAGCCGAGGCAGGACAGGAGGAGGAAGCCGGTGCCGGCCGAGGCCGCGGCCACCAGCAGGCGGCGCAGCTGCACGGCGGGCCGGGCGGCACGGGTCAGACGGAGACTGAGCACGCGGCCCGGCCTTCCGCTTCGGGGGCGTCCGGCAGCTGCACCGTGTGCACGCGCCGCCCGTCCAGCAGGGCCAACGTGCGGTCGGCGAGGGCGGCGATGTCGGGGTCGTGCGTGGCGAGGACGACCGTGATGCCGTGCGAGCGGGCGGCCGAGACGAGCGTGCGCAGCACCTGGATGCGGTCGGCGCGGTGCAGTGGTGCCGTGGGCTCGTCGGCGAAGAGGACCGCGGGGCCGGGGGCGAGCGCGCGGGCGATGGCGACGCGCTGGCGTTCGGCGTGGTGCAGCTCGTGCGGGCGGCTGCGGGCCTTGTCGCCGACGTCCAGGCGCTCCAGCCACTCCAGCGCGGCCACCTTGGCCCGGCGGCGGCCGGTGCCGCGCAGCATCAGCGGGAGCGCGGCGTTCTCCCAGACGTTCAGCTCGGGGACCAGGGCCGGCACGGGGTCGATCCAGCAGAAGCGGTCCCGGCGCAACCGCTCGCGGGCCGTCGTGCCGAGCGTGTGCACGGGCACGCTGTTGAACCAGACCTCGCCGCTCAGCACCGGCACCAGGCCGGACAGGCAGCGCAACAGGCTCGTCTTGCCGCTGCCGCGCGGGCCGCTGACGGCGACGATCTCGCCGTCCCGCACGCCGAGTGAGACCCCGGTGAGTCCGGGCGAGCCGTCGGGGTGCCTGAAGTGCAGGGATCGCGCCCAGAGCACATCGTTGTCCGGCGGGGCCTCCATGGGCGTACACCTCGGTTCTGATCCGTTTTCCCGTGCCTGTTCCCTCGTCCGGGGGAACGAAGGCTCGGCCGATCGGTCACTGGCACGCTAGGCAGCCGTCCCGGGGAGGCCGGACAGCACACGGCCCCGGGCCGCCGTTCTCACTCGAACGGGCGCCGCCGGGGCCGGTGTTGATCAGCTGATCGGGCGCTCCTGGATCAGAGCTTGGTCCACGCCTCCGTCAGCGTCGCGCGCAGGATCTGCTCGATCTCGTCGAAGGTCTCCTGGTTGGAGATCAGCGGCGGGGCGAGCTGGATGACCGGGTCGCCGCGGTCGTCGGCACGGCAGTACAGGCCGTTGTCGAACAGCGCCTTGGAGAGGAAGCCGTACAGGACGCGCTCGGTCTCCTCCTCGTTGAAGGACTCCTTGGTGTTCTTGTCCTTCACCAGCTCGATGCCGTAGAAGAAGCCGTTGCCGCGGACGTCGCCGACGATCGGCAGGTCGTGCAGCTTCTGCAGGGTCTGCAGGAAGGCGCCCTCGTTGTCCAGCACGTGCTGGTTGATGCCCTCGCGCTCGAACAGGTCGAGGTTGGCGAGGCCCACGGCCGCCGACACCGGGTGGCCGCCGAAGGTGTAGCCGTGCAGGAAGGTGTTGTCACCCTTGTAGAACGGCTCGGCGAGCTTGTCGGAGATGATGCAGGCGCCGATCGGGGAGTAGCCCGAGGTCATGCCCTTGGCGCAGGTGATCATGTCCGGGACGTAGCCGAACTTGTCGCAGGCGAACATCGTGCCCAGGCGGCCGAAGGCACAGATGACCTCGTCCGACACGAGCAGCACGTCGTACTGGTCGCAGATCTCGCGGACCCGCTGGAAATAGCCGGGCGGGGGCGGGAAGCAGCCGCCGGCGTTCTGCACGGGCTCCAGGAAGACCGCGGCGACGGTGTCCGGGCCCTCGAAGAGGATCTGCTGCTCGATCTGGTCGGCGGCCCAGCGGCCGAAGGCCTCGGGGTCGTCGCCGAAGAGCGGGGCGCGGTAGATGTTGGTGTTCGGCACCTTGTGCGCACCGGGCACCAGCGGCTCGAAGGGGGCCTTCAGGCCCGGCAGGCCGGTGATGGACAGGGCGCCCTGCGGGGTGCCGTGGTAGGCGACCGCACGCGAGATGACCTTGTACTTGGTCGGCTTGCCCTTGAGCTTGAAGTACTGCTTGGCGAGCTTCCAGGCGGTCTCGACGGCCTCGCCGCCGCCGGTGGTGAAGAAGACCTTGTTCAGGTCGCCCGGGGCGTAGTCCGCGAGGCGCTCGGCCAGCTCGACGGCCTTGGGGTGGGCGTACGACCACACCGGGAAGAACGCCAGCTCCTGGGCCTGCTTGAAGGCGGTCTCGGCGAGTTCCGTGCGGCCGTGACCGGCCTGGACCACGAACAGACCCGCGAGACCGTCGAGGTAGCGCTTGCCCTTGTCGTCGTAGATGTAGGTGCCCTCGCCCCGGACGATGGTCGGGACGGGGGAGTTCTCGTACGAGGACATGCGGGTGAAGTGCATCCACAAGTGGTCGTACGCGCTGCGGCTGAGGTCCTTCTCGGTCACGGTTATCGGGTTCCCCACATGTAGGTCTGCTTCTTCAGCTTCAGGTAGACGAAGCTTTCGGTGGAGCGCACCCCGGGCAGCGCCCGGATGCGTTTGTTGATGACGTCCAGCAGGTGGTCGTCGTCCTCGCAGACGATCTCGGCGAGGATGTCGAACGAGCCCGCGGCCATCACCACGTACTCGACTTCCGACATGTCAGTGAGCGCGTCCGCGATCGACTCGACATCGCCCTCGACGTTGATCCCGACCATCGCCTGCCGGCGGAAGCCCACGGTGAGCGGGTCCGTGACGGCGACGATCTGCATCACGCCCTGGTCCAGCAGCTTCTGCACGCGCTGGCGCACGGCCGCTTCGGACAGGCCCACGGCCTTGCCGATCGCGGCGTACGGACGCCGGCCGTCCTCCTGGAGCTGCTGGATGATGGCGAGGGAGACGGCGTCCAGCTGGGGACTGTTGCCGTTCCTGGACTCGCGGGACGAGTCCCTCTGGTCTGCGCTTCGACTGGCCACGACCTCACTGTGCACGACGTCTCGACAGTTTCGCAAGGCCCAATCGATGAAATTCGTTGTTTGAGAGCCCAGAGCTTGCGGATTTCGCAGATGTGATGGCGGTGGGGGTGTTGAAAACGTGGGAGTGGCGACTAGGGTGGGTGTCTCAGTGATTGGACAGCCAGAACCAGATCAGGAGGCCGGCAGTGAGCACCGAGCTGCGTCGTCTGCGCAACTACATCGACGGTGAGTTCCGGGACGCCGCCGACGGACGGACCACCGAGGTGGTCAACCCCGCGACGGGCGAGGCCTACGCGACCGCGCCGCTGTCCGGGCAGGCGGACGTGGACGCCGCGATGGCGGCTGCCGCCGCGGCCTTCCCGGCCTGGCGGGACACGACCCCCGCCGAGCGGCAGAAGGCCCTCCTGAAGATCGCGGACGCCTTCGAGGAGCGTGCCGAGGAATTGATCGCGGCCGAGGTGGAGAACACGGGCAAGCCGACCGGGCTGACCCGCTCCGAGGAGATCCCGCCGATGGTCGACCAGATCCGCTTCTTCGCGGGCGCGGCCCGGATGCTGGAGGGCCGCTCGGCCGGCGAGTACATGGACGGGATGACCTCGATCATCCGCCGTGAGCCGGTCGGCGTCTGCGCGCAGGTCGCGCCGTGGAACTACCCGATGATGATGGCCGTGTGGAAGTTCGCCCCGGCCATCGCCGCGGGCAACACGGTCGTCCTCAAGCCCTCGGACACCACCCCCGCCTCGACCGTGCTGATCGCCGACATCATCGGCTCGATCCTGCCCAAGGGCGTCTTCAACGTCATCTGCGGCGACCGCGACACCGGCCGCATGATGGTCGAGCACGACACCCCGGCGATGGCCTCGATCACCGGCTCCGTGCGCGCCGGCATGTCCGTCGCCGAGTCCGCGTCCAAGGACCTCAAGCGGGTCCACCTGGAGCTGGGCGGCAAGGCCCCGGTCGTCGTCTTCGAGGACACCGACATCGCCAAGGCCGTCGAGGACATCTCGGTGGCGGGCTTCTTCAACGCGGGCCAGGACTGTACGGCCGCGACCCGCGTCCTCGTCCAGGAGTCCATCCACGACGAGTTCGTCGCGGCGCTCGCGAAGGCCGCGTCCGAGACGAAGACCGGTCAGCCGGACGACGAGGACGTGCTCTTCGGCCCGCTGAACAACCCCAACCAGCTCAAGCAGGTCTCCGGCTTCATCGAGCGCCTCCCCGCCCACGCCAAGGTCGAGGCGGGCGGCCAGCAGGTCGGCGACAAGGGCTACTTCTACGCCCCGACCGTCGTCTCCGGCCTGAAGCAGGACGACGAGATCATCCAGAACGAGGTCTTCGGCCCGGTCATCACCGTCCAGTCCTTCTCCGACGAGGACCAGGCCGTCGAGTGGGCCAACGGCGTCGAGTACGCCCTCGCCTCCTCGGTGTGGACCAAGGACCACGGCCGCGCGATGCGCATGTCCAAGAAGCTCGACTTCGGCTGCGTGTGGATCAACACCCACATCCCGCTGGTCGCGGAGATGCCGCACGGCGGCTTCAAGAAGTCCGGCTACGGCAAGGACCTGTCGGCGTACGGGTTCGAGGACTACACGCGCATCAAGCACGTGATGACGTCGCTGGACGGCTGACAGTCCCTGCCGGGTCCGGTCGTTCTCCGGCTGCGGGCGCGTGGGGGCTGGTCGCGCCCGCGCGGCGGAGCCGCATATCGAATGCAGCCCCGCGCCCCCAGGGGCGTGATCGACAGGGTGTCCGGCAGGTGCGGTCCCGCTCGACGCAGCGTCGATTGTTCCTGCCTGCGGCGGGACGGCATGCTTTCGGGGTGTCCCAGACTTCTTCTCGTACACCCCTGCCGTCCCGCCGTTCTCTTCTGCGTGCCCTCGGCGGCACCGCCGCGCTCGGCGCCCTGGCCGGCTGCGGGGTGCCCGCCGCCTACGTCCAGCCCGGCGACCGGGCCGTCTCCGACGAGTCCGCGGCCGACAAGAAGCTGACCTGGGCGAACTGGCCGCTCTACATCGACACCGACGACGACAACCCCAACAGGCGGCTCACGCTGGAGGGGTTCGAGAAGCGCACCGGGATCTCCGTCGACTACGTGGAGGAGATCAACGACAACGACGAGTTCTTCGGCAAGATCAGCCCCGCGCTGATGAACCACCAGTCCACCGGCCGCGACCTGATCGTCATCAGCGACTGGATGTGCGCGCGGTACGTCCGGCTGGGCTGGGTGCAGAAGATGGACCGCGCCCGGCAGCCCAACGTCGCGAAGTACCTCGACCCGCTGCTGCGCTCGCCCGCCTTCGACAAGGGCCGGCTGTGCACCGTGCCCTGGCAGTCCGGCATCACCGGCATCGCCTACAACCGCCGCAAGCTCGGCCGCGAGATCCGGCACGTGAAGGACCTCTGGGCGAGCGACCTGAAGGGCCGCGTGACCCTGCTGTCCGGCCTGGACGAGGCGTTCGCGCTGCTCATGCAGGGCAACGGCGTGGACATCACCCGGTGGACCTCCGACGACTTCCACCAGGTCTGCGACGAGGTGGAGCGGCAGGTCCACCGGGGCCAGATCCGCCGCTTCACCGGCAACGACTACACCAAGGACCTGGTCAGCGGGGACGTGCTGGCCTGCCAGGCGTACTCCGGCGACGTCATCCAGCTCCAGGCGGACAACCCCGACATCCACTTCGTCGTCCCCGAGGAGGGCGCCGAGCTGTGGTCGGACTCCCTGATGATCCCCGACCGGGCCCGCCACAAGGCCAACGCCGAGCGCCTGATCGACTACTACTACGACCCCGAGGTCGCCGCGAAGCTCGCCGCCTGGGTCAACTACGTCTGCCCGGTCCCGGCCGCCAAGGAGGTCCTGGCCGCCTCGAAGGACAAGGACACCGCGGCCCTCGCCGACAACCCCCTGATCTTCCCGGACCCCGGCATGCGGCGGCGCCTGGCCATCGCCCGGGACATCACCTCCAGGGAGCGGACGGAGTTCGCGAAGCGGTGGAACGGGATCGTGGGCCTCTAGCTACAGGCGGTCTTCTACCGTGGAGAGCCGTACGAGCATGAAGGGGGCCGGAGAGCATGGCCGTATGGGGGTTGGTCGTCGAGACGACCGTGGGCGTCGGTGAGCGCAAGCACGTCGAGGCGCATGTGGTGGCGCATTTCTCCGGATCCCGTGCGGGGGCGGTCGCGGAGCTGGAGCGGCGGGCCCGGAGCTACTCGCCCGAGCACCCCAGAAGTCCCCGGCGCCGTCGGCTCTTTCGGGAGGGCGACGGGTTCCTCCTCGTCATCGACGGGTCGTTCCAGTCGTTCGCCACCCGGTTCACCGTGGCGGAGCTGCTGGAGGACTCCGCCGCGCCCGCCGACCCGGACCCGGTGGAGGTGCCGAGCCGGCCCGCCGCTCCACTGGAGGAGCCGGAGGAGCCGGAGGAGCCGGAGGAGCAGGTGGCGCGGTACGCGGACGGGGTGCCGGTCAAGCCGAAGTGGCTGGGGCGCGACGACCTGCCGTGACCGACGGCTCACCGTCGCGGCGCAGCACCGGTTCCGGAAGGGTCCTGCCGGAGCCGGTCACGCGTGACGTCCGCGTGACACGACGGGACGGGCGCAGCGTCTAGGAGTGGCACATCGCGGTGACCGCGCCCCGTACCAGTTCGTCGATCTGCTGGACGTCGCCGCCGCGGGGCAGCTTTCCGTACAGGGCCAGCGAGGCGAGGCCGTGAACCAGTGACCACCAGCCGGCCAGCTGCGCCTCCTGGAGATCCTCGGGTACGTCGGGCCCGATCCGGGCGGAGACGGCGGCGTAGGCCGCGTCCCCGGCGGCGGTCACCTCCGGGTGGGCGGGACTGCAGGGCCTGCTGAACATGAGCCGGAAGAGGGCGGGGTGGTCCAGGGCGTAGCGCACGTACGCCTGGGCCAGGGCCACGGTCTCCTGGCCGGCCGCCGCTGCCTCCTGCGCGGCGAGCAGGGTCCCGCGCAGCTCGTGGAAGCCGTGCACGGCCAGGGCGGCGAGCAGGGCCTCCTTGTCCGGGTAGTGCCGGTACGGCGCATTGGGTGACACACCGGCCCGCCGGGCGACCGCGCGCAGCGAGAGCGCGGCCTCGTCGCTCTCCTCCAGCAGGTCCAGGGCCGCACGCAGGCACTCGGCCCGCAGATCGCCGTGGTGGTAGCGAGCGCCGCTCGATGTTGACACTGCACACTCCCGTCTTCTAATGTGCACAGCGTACACAATGTGTGCACTGTCCACATGGGGTCCCTCGCCCCAGCCGTGCGAAACGGAGTGTCATGAAGGCAATATCGATCAGGGAACCCGGCGGCCCCGAGGTCCTGGAATGGACCGACGTCGCGGACCCGGCCCCCGCGCCGGGCGAGGTCGTCGTCGACGTGGTGGCGAGCGCGCTGAACCGGGCCGACGTCGCGCAGCGGATGGGTCTCTATCCCGTCCCGCCGGGTGCGTCGCCGTATCCGGGTCTTGAGGTCTCGGGCCGTATCAGCGCTCTCGGTCCCGGAGTGACCGGATGGCAGGTGGGCGACGAGGTCTGCGCGCTGCTGACCGGAGGCGGCTACGCCCAGAAAGTCGCCGTCCCCGCGGGCCAGTTGATGACCGTGCCCAAGGGGATCGGCCTGGTCGAGGCGGCGGCCCTGCCCGAGGCGGTCGCCACGGTGTGGTCCAACATCGTCATGACCGGGAGGCTGACGGAGGGCGAGACGTTCCTCGTGCACGGCGGGGCCGGCGGCATCGGCACGATGGCCGTCCAGATCGCCAAGGCGCTGGGCGCCCGCGTCGTCACCACCGTCGGCGGCCCCGAACAGGCCGGCCGGGTAAGGGAACTGGGCGCCGACGTGACGATCGACTACCGCACCCAGGACTTCACCGAGCACGGCCCCTACGACGTGATCCTCGACGTCATCGGCGGCCGGTACCTGGAACGCAACGTCCGGTCCCTGGCCGTCGACGGGCGCCTCGTCGTCATCGGCGTGCAGGACGGTCTGGAAGCCCCGCTCAACCTCGCCGAGCTGCTGCTCAAGCGTGCCTCGGTGCACGGCACCACCCTGCGCTCCCGGCCCGCGGCGCAGAAGGCCGCCATCGTGGCCGAGGCGCACCGCGAGGTCTGGCCGCTGATCGAGAGCGGTGCCGTGCGGCTGGTCATCGAGCGGACCCTGCCGATGGCCGAGGCCGCCGAGGCGCACCGGCTCCTCGAAAGGGGCGGGCACTTCGGCAAGATCGTGCTGGTCAACGGCTAGCACTCGGCGGCCGGTGGCCACGCTCTCGCGTCGAGAACGTCCTGGCGGTATGCCGGGCCACCAGTGCCGTTCCGCCCCGGACGTCGGCCTTCTCCGGGCGCGGGTGTGTCACAGTGCACCACATGCTGACCCGCCGTTCCCGGCCCACCGACGGCCCCGCCCAGCCCGTGTACGACGTGGAGCGCAGCCACCCGCTGCGACCGGCGCGGGGTGTCTCTTCATGACCACCGCGATCGTCGTCGGCGGCGGGCCCAACGGGCTCACCGCGGCCGCCCTCCTCGCCCGGGCCGGCCTGGACGTGACCCTCCTGGAAGCCGCCGACCAGGTGGGCGGCGGCACGCGCAGCCAGGAGCGGATCCTGCCCGGCCTGCTGCACGACCACTGCTCGGCCGTGCACCCCATGGCCGTCACCTCGCCGGCCCACAGGGCGCTGGACCTCGGACGCCACGGACTGCGCTGGCGGCTGCCGGACGTCGACTGCGCGCATCCCCTGGACGACGGCACGGCGGGCGTGCTGCTGCGTTCCGTCGAGGACACCGCCCGCGGCCTCGGCGCCGACGGCGCCCGCTACCGGCGGCTGCTGGAGCCCTCGGTACGGAAGTGGGACGCGCTGAGCCACGACGTGCTCGGCCCCCTGCTGCGCATCCCCTCGCACCCCCTGCTCCTGGCGCGCTTCGGCCTGCCCACGACGCTGCCCGCCACGCTCCTCGGCCGCTGCTTCTCCACCCCGCGGGCCCGGGCGCTGTGGGCCGGGGTCGCGGCGCACTCCTTCCGCCCGCTGTCCCACCCGCTCAGCTCGGCCATCGGGCTGGGCATCCTCACCGCGGGGCATGCCGCCGGATGGGCCGTCGCGGAAGGCGGCTCACAGGCCATCGCCGACAGCCTGGAACGCGCACTGCGCGCCCACGGCGGCCGGGTGCACACCGGCGTCCGTATCACCCACCACACCCAGATCCCGCCCGCCGACGTCACCCTGCTCGCCCTCGACCCCGCGCAGATCGCCCGGATCTACGGCGACCGGCTGCCCGACCGCGTCCGCGGAGCCTACGCACGCTTCCGCCGCGGGCCCGCCGCCTTCAAGGTCGACCTGGCCGTGGAGCAGGGCGTGCCGTGGACGAACGAGCACGCCCGGCGGGCCGGCACCGTGCATCTCGGCGGCACGCTCGCCGAGATCGCGCAGGCGGAGCGGGACGTGAACGCCGGACGCATGCCCGCCCGGCCGTTCGTCCTGGCCGGCCAGCAGTACCTGGCCGATCCGGGGCGGTCCGTCGGCGACGTCCACCCGGTCTGGGCCTACGCCCATGTCCCGTACGGATACGACGGCGACGCCACCGAGGCCGTCCTCGCCCAGTTCGAACGCTTCGCCCCCGGCACCCGGGACCGCGTCGTCGGCGTGCACGCGACCTCGCCCGCCGAGTTCGCCGCCGCCAACCCCAACTTCGCCGGCGGGGACATCCTGACGGGAGCGGAGACCGTGCCCCGGCTCGTCCTCGGGCCACGGCCCGCCCTCGACCCGTACTCCACCGGCCTGCCCGGCGTCTTCTGCTGCTCCGCCGCCACCCCGCCGGGCCCCGGAGCCCACGGGATGTGCGGCGCCGGAGCGGCGGCCTCGGCCCTCCGCCACCTCGGCGTTCCGGGCGGCGGCTACGCGTACGAGTAGAAGCCCCGGCCCGTCTTGCGGCCCAGCAAGCCGCCCTCGACCATGCGGGACAGCAGCGGGGGAGCCGCGTACAGGGGCTCCTTGAACTCCGCGTACAGGGCGTCCGCCACCGCCGCCACGATGTCGAGGCCCACCATGTCGGTCAGGCGCAGGGGGCCCATCGGGTGGGAGCAGCCGAGGACCATGCCCCGGTCGATGTCCTCGGCCGTGGCGAAGCCCGTCTCCAGCATGCGGACGGCCGAGAGCAGGTACGGCACCAGCAGCGCGTTGACCACGAAGCCGGCCCGGTCCTTGGCGCGGATCGGCTGCTTGCCCAGCGTCTCGGCGACCCACGTCTCGGCCCGGTCCAGGGTGGCCTCGGAGGTGTGCAGCGAGCCGACCAGCTCCACCAGGGCCATGGCCGGCACCGGGTTGAAGAAGTGGGTGCCGATCACCTGGGCCGGGCGGCCGGTGGCGCCGGCCAGCTTCATGACGGGGATCGAGGAGGTGTTGGAGGCCAGGATCGCCTCCGGGTCCTCGACCACCTTGTCCAGGGTGGCGAACAGGTCCAGCTTGAGCGACTCCTCCTCGCGGACCGCCTCCACCACCAGCTGGCGGTCGGCCAGCTCGCCGAGGTCCGTGGTGAAGCGGAGACGGGCCAGGGCCGCGTCCCGGTCGGCCTCGCCGATCCGGCCCTTGGCGACGGCACGGTCGAGCGAGCCGGCGACGCGCCTTCGGCCCGTGGTCAGCGAGGACTCGCGGGAGACCGCGACCAGCACGTCCATGCCGGCCAGGGCGCTCACCTCGGCGATTCCGGCGCCCATGGCGCCCGAGCCGACCACTCCGACACGGCGGATGGGGATCATTGGTTCTCTGCTTCCTCTTGTTGCGCTGATCGCGTGATCTTCGGGTGGGGCGACCGGCTCAGGCGGCCTGTTCGCCCTGCTCCTGGCCGATGACGACCAGGATCTGGTCCGCGGAGACGATCTCGGCCAGGGCGCAGCGGATCTCCTCCACCACACCGTCGGCCGGGGCGAGGATCCGGTTCTCCATCTTCATCGCCTCGACGATCGCCACCGTGTCGCCCTGCCGGACGAAGTCGCCCACGGATACGGGGAGTTGGACCACCGTGCCGGGCATGGGGGAGGTGACCGTGTCGGTGCCGGCCGCGCCGTCGTCCTCGCCGGATACGGCGAGGGTCAGGGCGATACGGCGGCCGTCCACGACCAGTTCGCAGCCGTCGGCCCGGCGCAGGCCCGTCCACCGTGACTCGCCCGCCGTACCGCGCACCAGCGTCCCGTCCTGCGCGCAGGTGACGCCGTACCGCTCGCCGGCCACGGCCACCGTGAGCGCCCCGGCCCGCCGGGAGAGCAGTGCCGCCTCCAGCGGGCGGCTGCCCACGCGGCAGGCGACACGGCCCAGCGGGGCCTCCGGGTCGAGCACCTCACGGTCCAGGGGGCCCAGGGAGCCGCTCCACGGCGAGGCGGCCCCGCCGCCCGCGGGCAGTGTCATCGCCGCGGCGCAGGCCGCCGCCACCGGCTCCAGGTCCCGGGGGTGCCCGGCGGCGCGGGCGGTGAACTCGTCCACCAGGTGGGTGTCGATCAGCCCGGCGCTCACCCGGGTGTCGCCCAGCAGGTCGGCGAGGAAGCCCAGGTTGGTGGTGAGGCCGAGGACGGCGGTGTCGCGGACGGCGTCCCGCAGCCGGACGAGGGCCGCGGGGCGGGCCGGGCCGTGCGCGATGATCTTGGCGATCATCGGGTCGTAGAAGACCGGCACGTCGCCCGTGGTGTCGAAGGCCGCGTCCACCCTGAGACCGGTGGGCCACCGGGTGTCCAGCACCCGGCCGGGGGCGGGGCGGAAGTCCGCGTCGGGGTCCTCGGCGTACACCCGGACCTCGATCGCGTGCCCGGACGCGGTGATCTCGCCCTGGGACAGGGGCAGTCGCTCGCCCGCCGCTACCCGCAGCTGCCACTCGACCAGGTCCAGGCCGGTGACGGCCTCGGTCACCGGATGCTCCACCTGGAGACGGGTGTTGACCTCCAGGAAGAAGAACTCCCCGGTGCCGTCCAGGACGAACTCGAACGTGCCCGCGTTGACATAGCCGATGGCCCGCGCGCCGCGCACGGCCGCCGACAGCAGGGCCTCCCGCACGTCCGCCGGCAGGTTGACGGCCGGCGCCTCCTCCACGATCTTCTGGTGCCGGCGCTGCAGCGAGCACTCCCGCTCGAACAGGTGCACCACGGTGCCGTGGGCGTCGCCGAAGACCTGGACCTCGATGTGCCGGGGGCGGCGCAGATACCGCTCGACCAGCAGCCGCCCGTCGCCGAAGTTCGCGCGGGCCAGCCGGACCGCCGCCTCGACGGCCGGGGCGAGGTCGTCCTCCCGCTCGATGACCCGCATGCCCTTGCCGCCACCCCCGGCGACCGGCTTGAGGATCACCGGGTAGCCGATGCGGGCCGCGTGCGCCCGGATCTCGTCCGCCGACTCGGTGGCGTCCGCCGAGCCCGGCAGCACCGGCACACCCGCCTCGGCCATCAGCCGCTTCGCGGTGGCCTTGTCGCCCATCGCCGCGATCGTGTCCGCGCCGGGCCCGACGAAGACCAGGCCCGCCTCGGCCACCGCCGCCGCGAACTGCGGGTTCTCCGAGAGGAAGCCGTAGCCCGGGTGGACGGCGTCGCAGCCGGTGCGCAGGGCCGCGTCCACCAGGGCGTCGACGCGCAGATAGCTGTTGGCCGCCGGGGAGGGGCCGAGCAGGACCTGCTCGAAGGCGCCCTCCAGGTGGGCGGCGGCGCCGTCCGCCTCGGAGTGCACGGCGACGTACTCGATGCCGAGGCGGCGGCAGGTGCGGGCGATACGGCGGGCGATCTCACCCCGGTTGGCGATCAGAAGTCGTTTCACCATGGCTGGTCATCACATCCTGAACACGCCGAAGCGCGTCTCTCGTTGCGGTGCTGCCGCGGCCAGAGCGAGGCTCAGCGTCAGCCATTCACGGGTGTCGACGGGGTCGACCAGGGCGTCCACCCACAGTCGGGCGGCCACATAGAGGGGCTGGCCCTCGCGGTCGTAGTTGTCCCGGATCGGCTTCTTGAAGGCCTCTTCCTCCTCCGGGGTCATCTCGCCGCCCTGCTTGGCCAGCTGTTCGTTCTTCATCAGGGCCATGACGGTCGCGGCCTGCTCGCCGCCGACCACGGACGTACGGGCGTTGGGCCACATGGCCATCAGCTGCGGGCCGATCGAACGCCCGCACATGGCCAGGTTGCCCGCGCCGTAGCTGCCGCCGATCAGCACGGAGAACTTCGGGACGGCGGCGCAGGACGCGGCGTTCACCATCTTCGCGCCGTGCTTGGCGATGCCGCCCGCCTCGTACTCGGCGCCCACCATGAACCCGTTGATGTTGTGCAGGAAGAGCAGCGGGATGCCGCGCTGCGAGCACAGCTCGATGAAGTTCGCGGCCTTCTGGGCGCTCTCGGAGAACAGCACGCCGTCGTTGATCAGCACGCCCACCGGGTAGCCGCCGATCCGGCCGGTGCCGCACACGATCGTCGTCCCGAACCGGGCGCGGTACTCGGTGAACTCGCTGCCGTCCAGCAGCCGGGCGAGGATCTCCCGGGCCGGGATCGGCTCGCGCGGGTTGGCGCTGATGATGCCCGGCAGCTCGGCCGGGTCGTACAGCGGCGGCACCGGCGTCCCGGGCGGCGCGGCCGGCACGTCCCTGCCGTGCCGGGCGGCGATCTCCCGGACCAGGGTCAGCGCGTGCTCGTCGTCGAGGGCGAGGTGGTCGGCGACCCCGCTGGTCGTGGTGTGCAGATCGGCGCCGCCGAGGGTCTCGGTGTCGACGATCACGCCGGTCGCCGCCCGCACCAGCTGCGGACCGCCCAGGAAGACCGACCCGGTGCCCTTCACGATCACCGTCTCGTCGCACATCGCCGGGATGTACGCGCCGCCGGCGGTGCACGAGCCCATCACGGCCGCGATCTGCGGCAGACCCATCGCGGACATCTCCGCGATGTTGCGGAAGATCCGGCCGAAGTGGTTCTCGTCCGGGAAGATGTCCTCCTGCATCGGCAGGAACACGCCCCCGGAGTCGACCAGGTAGACGCAGGGCAGCCCGTTCTCCCGGGCGACCTGCTGGGCCCGCAGGTGCTTGCGGACGGTCAGCGGGTAGTACGTCCCGCCCTTCACGGTCGCGTCGTTGGCGAACACCACCGTGGGCCGGCCCTCCACCATGCCGACACCGGTGATGATGCCCGCGGACGGCACGGCCTGCTCGTACACCTCGTGCGCGGCGAGCTGGCCGATCTCCAGGAACGGGGTCCCCGGGTCGAGCAGCCGGCTCACCCGCTCGCGGGCGGTGAGCTTGCCGCGCGCGGCGTGCTTGGCGCGCGCCGCGGCGCCGCCGCCGGCCGTGGCCGCCGCGCGTGCCGTCGCGACCCGCTCGCGCAGGCCGTCGTAGGCCTCGCTGTTGCGGCGGAACACCTCGCTGGAGGGGCTGATGTTCGAACGCAGAACCGCCATGTCACTTCCCTTCCGTGGCGACGGCCGTCGGTGTCGCGGGGACGGCGATCCGGGTCATGAGCCAGGCCGCGGCGCCCAGCGCGGCGGCGACCGTGGCCCAGGCGAGGTCGGCGTGCAGCAGCGCGGCGCTGGACGCGGCCACGCCGGCCATCGACTGCTGCAGGAAGCCGCACAGGGAGACGGCGTAGGCGCCGTGCCCCTGCTGGCTGCTGACCGCGGTGGCCATGCTGTTCGGGAACAGCACGGACTGGCCGAACGTGGTCACGCAGTACAGCGCGACGAACGCCACCAGAGCGCCGCCGTCCGGCAGGCCGGGCACCGACCACAGGACGATCATCAGCACGCCGGCCGCGGTCATCACCACCGCCCCGGCGGTCATCAGCCGGCCCGAACCCGTCTTGGCCACCAGCCGGTTGACGGCCATCGCGCCGCCGAAGTAGGCGGCGCCGAGCAGCAGCCCGAGGCTGCCGTACTGGTCGGTGGCGAGCCCGAAGTGCTGCTGGAAGACGAACGGGCTGACCTCCTGGAGCACCACGATCGTGGCGAACCCGGCACCGCCGGCCAGCGCCGGCAGCAGGAACGCGGGCTGCCTGCTGATCGTGAGGCAGATCCGCAGTACCTCGGACGGCCGCTGCACGGCACGGCTCGACTCGAACGGCACGGTGAAGGTGAGCAGCGCGGCGACCGCGCCGACCGTGGCGAGGACCGCGAAACCGGCCTCCCAGTGCGCGTACCGGCCGATCAGACCGCCGAGGAACTGGCCGCCGCCCATCGCCGTGATGAACGCGATCGACAGCACCGACAGACGTTTGGCCAGCTCGTCGCCGTTCCACCGGTCCCGCACCAGGATGCGCGCGATGATCGCCGCGCCACCGGCGCCGATGCCCTGCAGCGCGCGCAGTGCGAGCAGCGCCTCGGGGGACCGGACCAGTGCGATCGCCGCGCTGGTGAGTACGAACAGTGCCAGCGAGGTCAGCAGCGGGCCCCGGCGGCCGTACCGGTCCGCGGCCACGCCCCACAGCACCACCGGAGCCGCGGCACCGATCACGAACGCCGAAATGGAAAGCGCCGCATAACTGCGCGACATTCCGAAATCGTGCGCCACGATCGGCAGCGAGGGCAGATAGATGGTGGTCGCCATCTGGGCCATGAAGACCAGCAGACAGGAAAGCGCCATGATGCGCCGGTTCACCTGATTCCGGGCAATCTCCCCGGCCGTCTGCTTTTCCCCGGTAGCCTCCTCGGACGCGGAGACGTCAGTCATTCTGGCTCCGCAGGTCATTGACCAGACGGCCGAAGTGCTCGATGTCCGTCTTCGTCATGTCCGCGCGCAGCATGATGCGCAGTCCGGCCTTTCCGCGGGCGATGACCGGGAAGAAGAGGGCCGACGTGTAGTAGCCCTCGGAAAGGAGGGTGCGGCCGATGCGGACCGTCTTCTCCTCCGAGCCGATGTCGATGAACCGGATCGGCAGTCCGTCGCCGCTCTGGGCGGTGGGCACCAGCGCGTCGAACCGGTCGATGTTCTCCTGGAGCCGCCGCTGCAGCTCCTTCAGCTCGGGCGAGCGGTGCAGCTCGGCGGAGGCGATGATCGCCCCGAGCCCGGCCGTGTTGATCCGCTGCGACCAGGTCAGCGGGCCGCCGTAGCGCAGGGCGAGGTCACGGCGGTGCCGGGAGCCCTGCGGGCCCAGGAAGATCGCACCGCCGGACGCCCCGAAGCCCTTGTTCAGTGAGGTGATGATCAGCGTGCGGTCGTTGATCTCGCCCATGGTGTCGAGGACCAGCCCGCGCCCCTGGTCGCCGCGCGTCGACACCCCGTGCGCCTCGTCGAAGAACAGGAACAGCCCGTACTTCTCCTGCAGCCGCAGCAGTTCGCGCACCGGGGCCTGGCCGCCCGTGCTGTACACCCCGTCGGCCACGTAGGCGACGTTCGGATGCGTGCGGCACAGCTCTTCCAGGGCGTCGAGGTCGTTGTGCGCGATGGTCCTGACCTCGGCCTCGTCGGCGACGCTCGGCTTCATCGCGTTCAGGCAGAAGTGCGCGTGCTTGTCGAACACCATGAGCGGCGGCACGCCGTCGGTCAACGCGCCGGAGGCCAGCAGGGGCAGCGCGGACCAGGCCGCCGCGGCGCAGGAGGCGAGGGTGACCGCCTCCACCCGGAACAGGTTCGACAGCGCGTCCTCGGCGTCCCGCAGAATCCCGAAGTGCACGCGCATCCGGGACACCGAGGTGTTCAGCGACGCGTTCTCGGTGACGGCGTCGGCCGCCGCGCGGATCAGCGCCGGGTGGGAGTCCAGACCGAGGTACGAGTACGACGACATGTTGAGGAACTCATGGCCGTCCGCGCGGGTGGCGTAACGGCCGGCACCGAGGTTTCCGGCCACGATTCCGGCCATTCCGGAAGCAGCGGTGACATCCCAGAAGTCGTTGCTTATCCCGATCGTTTTCTTGATGTTCATGAAGGCGTGCAAGGTCGCTCCCGAAGCGCTGCTCAGTCGAGTTCTGAGATTCGCAACCAGGCGTAGCGAATGTCAACGGTTGCAACCGGCAATGTTCTGCCGGTCGGACCGGAAAGGAACCGGCAGAAATTTGCCGGTGGGAGCGGGCGGAACCGGCAGAATTCTCCCGGTCGGCGGACCGGAAAATATTTGCCGGTCGGCGGCTGTTGAAAAGCGGCGCCGCCGTCGGCAAGACTGGGGACTCAGCCGTCCTGCAGGCTCAGGAAGGTCAGCCGGAGTCCGGGGTAGCCGACGGGATGCAGCACCTGGGCGACGACGTCGACGGTGCGCGGAGCGAAGCGGGGGATGGCCAGGCGGAAGCGGTGTCCGTCCCGGTTGGCGATGATGACCGGGCCCGCGTCCCAGATCCGCCGGCACTCGGGGTCGGCGAGCGCCGTGCGCAGGATCTCGGGGAGTTCGGGGTGGTCCGGGTACTGCGCCAGGGCGTAGCGCAGCATCGCGAGGTACGCCCGCCCGTGCCGGGGCCAGTCGGCCAGCTGCTCGCGGGCCTCGGGGTCGGTCAGCCCCCAGCGGATCAGGTTCGCGCCGGGGACCCGCACCCAGGGGAACCACTCGGCCATCGCCGCGTTGTGGTCGAGCACGTTCCAGGCGTTGTCGGTGAGATAGGCGGGCTGCGCGGGCTGCAGGTCGAGCAGTCGCCGCAGCGGGGTCAGATCGACGCCGTCGCCGGGCGACACGGCGGGGAAGGGGTCGCCGCCGGCGGCGTACAGGAAGAGGGTCGCCCGTTCGTCGGCGCACAGCCGCAGCGCGTCCGCCAGCCCGCCCAGCGTCCGGGAGTCCAGCCGGGGCAGGGTGCCGCGCTCCAGGTCCCGGTACCAGCGCTCGCTCATGCCGACCGCGGCGGCGACCTCCGTCTGCGGCAGCGGTTTGCCGAGGCCCAGGTTCCGGCCCGCGCGCGCCCGCCAGGCCCGCAGCAGCACCGCCAGTCCCACCGTCTCGTCCGGCAGCTGTCCGCCGGTCCGGTCGGTGGAGTTGTCGCGCTGCATGAAACTGGGCCCCTGCTCTGACTGCTGCGTCCTGCCGTGGCCCCTCGGGAGCGGCCGGCGTGGGGTGCCACGCAACGGAGGCGCCCCGCACCGGGTCAGGGTGCACGGGCGCGAACGGTCACCGCTGGTCGGGTCCCCCGGATAAGGGTAACCGGCGCGTCGGACTGTTCCCGCTCCGTACCGGGCGGTGACGGTCCGGCCGTCAGCCGCTCAGCGCCCGGCTCACCGTCGCCGCCGCCTGCCGTACGGCCGGAGCCAGCCGGTCGGGCGGGGCGGTCGTCGGAGCCGTCACGGACACGGCCGCCAGGGCGATGCCGTTCCGGAACACCGGTGCCGCGATGGAGAGTTCGCCCAGCCGGTACTCCTGGTGCGCCTCGGCCAGGCCGGCCGTACGGACCCGGGCCAGCTGGGCGCCGAGCGCGCCGGGGGCGGTGACGGTGTAGGGGGTGTGGCGCTCGAAGGCGGGTGGCGGGTGGGCGCCCGCGGGGGTCCCGGTCGCGGGGGCCCCGGTGCCCTGCACATCGGCCGGACCGTTGCGGTCGCGCATGACCGGGCTGTTGCCGTTGCGAAGGGCGAGGCCGTCGCCGAGGGCCTCGCCGGTCCCGTGGGCCAGCAGCACCTTCCCGGCCGCCGTGGCATGCAGGGGGAGCCGTTCGCCCGTGACCAGGCACAGGGCCGTACCGTCGGCGGGGATCGCCACGTCCGCGTGGCCGCCGGTGCGGGTGGTGAGGGTGCGCAGGGCCGGCAGGGCGGTGGCGAGCATGCCGCGGGGGCAGGGGGCGGCGGCGCCGACCGTACGGATACGGGTGCCGAGGCGATAGGAGCCGTCGGCCGCCCGCTCCAGCCCGCCCCAGGCCACCAGTTCCCGCACCATGCGCAGCGCGGTCGGCACCGGCAGCCCCGTCCGGCGGGCGATGTCCGTCAGGCGCAGGGTGCTCGGCGCGTCGACGAACGCGTCCAGCACGGAGAAGACCCGCCCGGCGACACTCTCGGCCATCCCGTTCCTCCGCACCCTTCGTCCGTCGTCCGTCGGTACTGCTCGCGCGCGTTTTCGCTCAGTGAAAGCCGGGCGTTGCCGGCGTACGGCACGCGCCGACAGGGTCAACGCATGACTCTCGACCTCTCTTCCGACCAGCTGCTGTCCACCACCCGTGCCGTCCGGCACCGTCTCGACCTCACCCGGCCGGTGCCGCGCCGGCTGCTTGAGGAGTGCGTGGACCTGGCCGTCCAGGCGCCCAGCGGACGCAACCGGCAGCGCTGGCACTTCGTCGTCGTCACCGATCCGGAGCGGCGGGCCGCCCTGGCGGAGGTGTGGCGGGCCGGGGTGAGCACGCCCGGCGCCAGTGATCCGCTGCCGGCCCGGGACGTGCGGCGCGCGAGCGTGGCGCGGATGGACCGGGTCTACTCCGGCGCCGCGCACCTCTACGAGCACCTCCACGAGGTCCCGGCGCTTGTCGTCCCGTGCGTGGAGGGCCGTACCGACGACGCGCCCGTGCTGCGCCAGGCCGGCACCTGGGGGTCCGTCCTGCCGGCCGTGTGGAGCTTCATGCTCGCCGCCCGGGCCCGCGGTCTCGGCACCTGCTGGACCACCGGCAACCTCGTCGACGAGAAGGAGTCGGCCCGGGTGCTCGGCATCCCGTACGACGACGTCATGCAGGCGGCGCTCATCCCCGTCGCGTACACCGTCGGCACCGACTTCCGGCCGGCGCGCCGCATCCCCCGGGAGCGGGTGCTGCACTGGGACCGGTTTTGAACATGTTCAATTCCGGGCGTACGCTCCTGCCATGAGCGACAGAGCCGCCCTGCTCAAGGGCATTCGCGTCTGGCTGGTCTCCTTCGTCGTGTGCCTCGTGCTCAGCGGGGCCACAGCCTTCCCGCTGGTGCACGAACTGCGCTGGACCGAGGACGCGCTGCGGTCCCTGTCCGTGCCGGAGTACCTCCCGGGGCTGATGGACTGGATCTCGCGGGTGCGGCAGGGCCTGGACACCGTCGACGCCGAGTACCCCTTCGTGCTGTACGGCACGGACTGGCTGGCCTTCGCCCACCTCGTCATCGCGGTCGCGTTCTACGGCCCGTACCGCGACCCCGTACGCAACATCTGGGTCGTCGAGTTCGGGATGATCGCCTGCGCCGGGATCATCCCGCTCGCCCTCGCCTGCGGACCGGTCCGCGGGATCCCGTTCTGGTGGAGCCTGATCGACATGTCCTTCGGGATCTTCGGCGTCGTCCCGCTGTACGTCGTACGGAAGAAGATCAAGCGGCTGGAGGCGCTCGGCCGGCCGACCGCGCCCGTCAGCGGTTGAACGCGGGGAACGCGAAGCGCTGGGCGACGGCCAGTCCGTCGCCCTTCGCGTCCGTGGAGTTGACCGAGTAGACCAGCGTGCGGGACAGGTCCGGGGTCGCGGCGATCACCGTGGCGTACCCCGGCCGCGAGCCGGTCTTGCCCCAGATCACCTTGCCGTTCGCCTCGAACCGCTCCAGCGCCGCGCCGTACCGCGCGCCGGGCACGTCCGGCAGCGTGAACATCTCCTTCAGCTGCGGCTCGGGCACCACCCGGCCGCGGAACAGCCCGACCAGCAGCCGCTCCAGGTCGGCGGTGGTCGAGATCAGGTCACCGGCGGCGAAACGGTCGGTCATGTTCCAGTCCGTCACATCGACCAGCTTGCCGTCGATCCAGTCGTAGCCCCGGTTGTGCGGTCCGTGGATCCTCGGGTCCGCGCCCACCGGGAAGGAGCTGTGCCGCATGCCCAGCGGCCGGAAGATCCGTACCTGCGCCTGGTGCGCGTACGAGTCGCCGGTCACCTTCTCGATGAGCATGCCGAGGACGGTGTAGTGGATGTTGCCGTAGCTCTGCCGCGTGCCCGGCGGGGAGGCCGGACCCTGTGCCACGGAGGCCGCCACGACCTGCTGGGGCGTCAGCGTCTCGAAGCGGTGCGCGTATCCCTCCTCGACCGTGTCCCCGAGGGACGCTCCCGGGCGCAGGCCGCTGGTGTAGTTCAGCAGCTGCCGCACGGTGATCGGAGCGAAGTCCTCGGTGAGCAGGCCCGGCAGATACCGCTGCACGGTGCCGTCGAGGTCGATCCGGCCCTCCGCGGCCAGCTGCAGCACGATCGACGCCGTGACCACCTTCGTCACCGACCCGGCGCGGAACCGCGCGTTCTCCAGGGCGGGCGCCCCGGTGCGGACGTCCCGCACGCCGGCCGTCCCGCGCCAGGTGCCGTCGCCGCCGACGCGGAGCAGCGCGGCGGTGGCGTCGTGGTCTGGGAGCCCGGCGATCGCGGCGGCGAGGGCCTCGGTGTCGGGGCCGGCCGTGGCGGAGGCGGAGGCCGGCGCGGGTGCGGCGAACGCCGGGACGGCAAGCGGGCCGGCGGCCAGCGCGGCGACGAGACCGGCGGCCACGAGAGCGGAACGGCTGGGGCGGCGCATGAAGGACTCCTTGAGGAGATCGGGTGACGATGCGTGATCATCCTCCGGCGGCGGGCCGGTCCCCGGATCCTCACTGAGGAGGGCCCGCGACCCTTGCCCGTCCCCCAGCAACCCGCCGGGACAGTGGGGGAGTTGTCCGGGACAGCCCCTACGGGTAGGCGTCCGGCCGGGTCGCGGGCCGCACGATGGGCCGGGTCGCCGCCCGCGCCGAGCGACGGGTCCGCCGGCCCGGCCGGCCTCGCCCACGCCGACGAGGACCTCGAAGAGCGGCACGGACCCGACGCCGGCCGTGCCGGCCCGGACCGGTCCTGAGGGCAAGCTCTTCCACGTGGCCTCGGGCGGTGGCCGCCGCATGGACGACCCCCTCGGCACCGACCCCGCGACGGTGGCTCAGCGCTCCCGGCTGTAGCGGTCCTGGGCCGCCATGACCTCGTCGCCGTGCTCGAAGGCCCACGCCCCGAACGCGTCGATCGGCGCCAGCAACGTCCGCCCCAGCGAGGTCAGTCCGTACTCCACGCGCGGCGGCGAGCCGCCGTACGCCCGGCGTGCCACCAGGCCGTTGAACTCCAGCCGGCGCAGCGTCTCGGTCAGCACCTTCTGACTGATCCCGCCGATCTGCGCACGCAGCGCGCCCGGACGGCGCGGACCGTCCCGCAGGGCCCACAGCACCACCGAGTTCCAGGTGTTGGCGAGCAGATCGAAGGCCAGGCGGGCCCGGCAGTCGGCGAGGAAGGCATGGTCGTCGCTCACATACCGAATGGTGCCCGAGCCGCTCCCTACTGTCGTGTCCGTATCCAACCGGCCCGCAGAAGGAGGCAGTTGTGCGCATAGGGATTCTCGGTACGGGATCGATGGCCCGGGCGCTGGGGGAGCAGTGGGAACGGGCCGGGCACGAGGTGGCCGCGGGCAGCAGGTCGCGGGGCGGGGTGCGCGCGGCGGCGGAGCACGGCACCGACGCGGTGCTGCTGGCCGTGCCCCACGCGGCGGCCGTGGACGTCGTCGCCGGCCTCGAGGACGCCCTGGCCGGGCGGGTGCTGATCGACTGCACCAACCCGGTGGGCCCGGACTTCGGTCTGCTCACGGCCGGCGGCCCGGCGGCGGCCGAGCGGATCGCCGCCGCCGCGCCCGCCGCCCGCGTGGTCAAGGCCTTCAACCTCTGCCACGAGAGCGTCTGGCGGCTGACCCCGCCCGTCTTCGCCGGCCGCCCGCTCGCCGTCCCCCTGTGCGGGGACGACGAGGACGCGCTCACGGTCGTACGCCACCTCGTGCACGACCTCGGCTGTGTGCCGCTGCACGCCGGCGGACTGGACCGGTCCGGCCTGCTGGAGGCGACGGCCGCGCTGCTCATCCGCCTGTGGGTGGCAGAGCAGGCGGACGCCCAGGCCATCGCACCACCGCTGGAGTTCGCCGGGGTCTAGGCCGCGGCGGTGCGCAGGGCGTGCAGGGTGTCGATCCGGTTCGTCGTGATCGAGTCGACGCCCAGGTCCAGCAGGCGGCTCATGGAGCGGCGGGTGTCCGGGGTCCACACGGACAGGAGGTGGCCGCCGTGATGGACGCGGGCCGCCAGCTCCCGGGTCACCAGGGAGAAGCGGTAGTTGAGCCAGCGCGGGCGGATCGCGGCCAGCAGCGCGGGCCGGGGAGGGGCCAGGGTCGTCCAGGTCAGGGCGATCTCGGCGGCCGGGTCGGCGGCGCGGACGGCGAGCATCGCCTCCGCGTGCGCGGAGTAGTAGACGCGGTCCCCGGCCCCGCACTGCCGGACCACGTCCAGGGTCCGCTGGACCGTCCTGCGGTCGACCGGCCCGCACAGGTCCACCATCACCCGGCTGTCCCCGGTCGCGGCCAGCGCCTCCGCCAGTGTCGGCACACCGCCCGCCGTCAGCCCGCGCAGCTCCTCCGCGGACAGCGCGCGCAGCGGCCGGGCGACGTCCCACAGCCGCTGAAGCGTCTCGTCGTGCAGCAGCACGGGTACGCCGTCACGGGTGAGCCGTACGTCGAACTCGACGGCGTCCGCGCCCTGGCCGAGCGCGGAACGCAGTGAGCCGAGGGTGTTCTCACGGAAGCGGTAGGGGTCGCCGCGGTGGGCCACGGCGGTCACGGTCTGCATGGCCCCCATTGTGGCCGCCCCGCGAACCCGGACGGGCTCACGGGGCGCTCGTGTGCTCAGCCGGCGAGCCAGGTGGCGGTGTAGGTGTCGATCTCCCGCGCGATCCGCGCCTTGCCCGCCGCGTCCAGGAAGGAAGCCTCCACGGCGTTCTTCGCGAGGCCGGCCAGACCGCGCTCGTCCAGCTCCAGGAGCCGGGCGGCCACCGCGTACTCGTTGTTCAGATCGGTGCCGAACATCGGCGGGTCGTCGGAGTTGATCGTCACCAGCACGCCGGCTTGGACGAACTCCTTGATCGGGTGCTCCTCCAGGGCGCGGACCGCGCGGGTGGCGATGTTCGAGGTCGGGCAGACCTCCAGCGGGACGCGGTGCTCGGCGAGGTGGGCGAGCAGCTTCGGGTCCTGCGCGGAGCTGGTGCCGTGCCCGATCCGCTCGGCCCGCAGCTCGGTCAGCGCGTCCCACACCGTCTCGGGGCCGGTCGTCTCACCGGCGTGCGGCACGGAGCGCAGCCCGGCGGCGATGGCCCGGTCGAAGTACGGCTTGAACTGCGGCCGGGGCACGCCGATCTCCGGCCCGCCGAGCCCGAACGACACCAGGCCCTCCGGGCGGACCCGGTCCTCGGTGGCCAGCCGCGCGGTCTCCTCGGCCGCCTCCAGACCGGCCTCGCCGGGAATGTCGAAGCACCAGCGCAGTACGGTCCCGAACTCGGCCTCGGCGGCCTTCCGGGCGTCCTCGATCGCGTCCATGAAGGCCGTCTCCTCGATCCCGCGCCGGGTGGAGGAGAAGGGGGTGATGGTCAGCTCGGCGTACCGCACCTGCTGCCGGGCCAGGTCGCGGGCCACCTCGTAGGTGAGCAGCCGGACGTCCTCCGGGGTGCGGATCAGGTCCACGACCGACAGGTACACCTCGATGAAGTGCGCGAAGTCGGTGAAGGTGAAGTAGTCGGCCAGGGCCTCGGGGTCGGTGGGGACCCTGGAGTCGGGGTGGCGGGCGGCCAGCTCCGAGACGATGCGGGGGGAGGCGGAGCCGACGTGGTGGACGTGCAGTTCGGCCTTGGGCAGCCCGGCGATGAAGGCACGCAGATCGCGGTCGGCGGTGCCGGCGGCGGGTACGGAACTGTCGGTCAAGGGGTCCTCCCCGGGAAGGGCGCCCGCGGACCGGGACTGCCGGTCGGGGCGCGGTGATCGGCTGATCGGTGACGCGGGATCATCGTAGGCCCCCGGCCATGGCGCCCCGGCCTGCCCGTAGCATGACGGGACAGCGAGCAGAGGGGTCCTTCCACCATGTCCGACGAGGTGCCGCAGTCCCTGCCGGAGGCCCGGCCCACCGGCCACCGGCCCGCGATACCCGCGATCTCCCTGGCCAAGGAAGCGACACCGACGACGTCGGCAGCGGACGAGGCACCGGTGGTGCCGTCAGAGCCGACAGCACCCGCAGGGGACGAGGCACCGGTGGACGCGGCCCCGGTCCCGACCTCGGCCCCCGCCTCCGTCCACGCTCAGCAGACCCAGACCTCGCTACCGACGGCCCAGGCCCCTGCCCCCACCCCGGTTCAGGCCGCGCCCACCGCCCCCGCCCCGTGGGCCAGCCCGGCGGACGGACCCGCGTCCTCGGCCCCCGCGCCGCAGCCGAACCCGTTCGCCCCGCCGGCCCCCTCTGCGCCGCAGCCGAACCCCTTCGCACCCCCGGCCTCCGCCGCACTCCAGCCGAACCCCTTCGCCCCGTCTGTGGCCCCCGCGAGCGGACCCGTGCCCCCGCCGCCCATCGCCCCCGACGGTCCCGGGCAGGTGCCCTACGGCTACCCGGGGACCACGGCGGGACACAGCTACCCGGGACCGTCACCCGTCCCCGCCCCGTACGGCGGCGTGGGTCCCTACCCCGTCGCCCCTGGGTACGGCTGGCCCGGCATGCAGCCCCTCCCGAGCAACGGCATGGGTACGGCATCGCTGGTGCTGGGCATCCTGTCGGCGGTCGGCTTCCTGGCGTGGCCGCTCGCCATCGTGCTGGGCATCCTGGCCATCGTCTTCGGCGCCCTCGGCCGCGGGAAGGCGAACCGGGGCGAGGCCACGAACCCCGGCGTGGCCCTGGCCGGCCTCATCTGCGGGATCGCCGGGATCGTCCTTGTGGTGTGCTTCTTCGCCCTGGTCATCGCGGCCCACGCCTGACACGGAGAGCGACGGCCCGAGCCCCGCAGGGCTACGCCCCCGCCAGCCTCTCCCGCGCCTCCATCAGCGCGAAGCCCAGCAGGTTCAGCCCCCGCCACCGCTCCGGCACCGAGGCCGCCTCGTCGTCCGCCGTCAGGCCGATGCCCCAGATCCGGTCCAAGGGGCTCGCCTCCACCAGCACCCGGTTCCCGGTGCCGAGCAGGAACCTCTCCAGATCGTCGTCGGCCGCGAACTTGTGCACGCTGCCCTCGACCACGATCCGGAAGCGCTCCCGCTCCCATATCTCCTCGTCGAAGCCCCGGACCAGCCGCCCCGCCTTCTTCGCCGCCGCGGGGTGCTCCGCTGCCAGCACCCGGCGCTCCGCCTCCGTGTCCCCGAACAGCCGGGCCTTGCCCGCCATCATCCAGTGCTCGGCCGTCGCGTACTCCACACCGTCCACTACGAACGGTGACGGCCACCACTGGCTCAGACAGCTCGCGCCGACGCGGCCGTTCGGCAGCGGCTGGTGCCCCCAGAAGTGGAGGTACTTGATCCGGGACCCCGCCCGGACCTCCCTGATCAGGGATTCCACCCCGTCGATCTTTTCCATGCACGCGAGTCTGGCACGCACCACTGACACTCCGTCCGCCCTTTTCCGTCCCGACTCGACACCTGGTCGACAGATTCCGTCGCGTAACCAAAAGGCAACAACGGAATCACTTGTTGGAGTCCTATTGCTCTGTCAGGATCGGCAGTCAAATCGAGCTGGAGCTACGCCACCCACCCCCCGGGACGGGGCGAACGGCGGAGGAGAGCGACATGCACAACCCGGGCACCGCCACCCCGGAACGATTCCCCGCGCAGGACCGGTTCGCGGACGGCGCGCAGTTCATCGCCGGACGGCTGACCAAGGGAACCTCGGGCCGCCACCACACCGTGATCGACCCCGCCACCGGCGCCGAGGTCTACACGTACGAGCTGGCCGGCACCGACGACGTCGACGCGGCCGTCGCCGCCGCGCGTGCGGCGTTCCCGGGGTGGGCCGCCACCACCCCGGGCGAGCGTTCGGACGCCCTGCACCGGTTCGCCGCCGTGCTCGCCGACCGCGCGGAGGACCTCGCCCGCGCGGAGTCCCTCCAGTGCGGCAAGCCGCTCAAGCTCACGCGCGAGTTCGACGTGCCGGGGACCATCGACAACACCGCCTTCTTCGCGGGCGCCGCCCGGCATCTGCAGGGGCAGTCCGCCGGCGAGTACTCCGGCGACCACACCTCGTACGTCCGGCGCGAGCCCATCGGCGTCGTCGGGTCCATCGCGCCCTGGAACTATCCGCTGCAGATGGCCGCCTGGAAGATCCTCCCGGCGATCGCCGCCGGCAACACGATCGTCCTGAAGCCGGCCGAGCTGACCCCGCTGACCTCGCTGCTGTTCGCCCAGGCCGCGACGGACGCGGGCATCCCGGACGGGGTGATCAACATCGTCACCGGCACCGGGAAGGAGGCCGGTGAGCACCTCGTCGGGCACCCGGACGTCGCCATGACCTCCTTCACCGGGTCCACCCCCGTCGGCAAGCGCGTCGCCGAGATCGCCACCGCCACCGTCAAGCGGCTCCATCTGGAGCTGGGCGGCAAGGCGCCCTTCGTCGTCTTCGACGACGCCGACCTGGAGGCCGCCGTCAACGGCGCGGTCGCGGGGGCGCTCATCAACACCGGGCAGGACTGCACCGCCGCCACGCGCGCGTACGTGCAGCGCCCGCTGTACGAGGCGTTCGTCGAGCGGACCGCCGCCCTGATGGAGACCGTCCGGCTGGGCGACCCCTTCGCGCCCGGCACCGACCTCGGGCCGCTGATCTCGCACGTCCAGCGCGACCGGGTCGCCGCCTTCGTGGACCGGGCGCGGGCCTACGCGCGCGTGGTGACCGGCGGCGAGGCCCCCCGGGGAGACCTGGAGGACGGCGCCTACTACCGGCCCACCCTGATCGCCGACGCGGCCCAGGACAGCGAGATCGTCCAGTCGGAGATCTTCGGTCCTGTGCTGGTCGTACTGCCGTTCGACAGCGATGATGAGGGCATCCGGCTGGCCAACGACACCCCGTACGGCCTCGCCGCCTCCGCGTGGAGCAGCAACGTCTACCGCGCGAACCGGGCCACCCGCGAGATCCAGGCGGGCTGCGTCTGGGTCAACGACCACATCCCGATCATCAGCGAGATGCCGCACGGCGGATACCGGGCCTCCGGCTTCGGCAAGGACATGTCGGCGTACTCCTTCGAGGAATACACGCAGGTCAAGCACGTAATGTTCGACAACACCGCGGTGCCGAGGAAGGACTGGCACCGCACCGTCTTCGGGGACCGCTAGAGAACGACCAGGCCAGTGACCAGGCCGATCCCTCCCGAAAGGGCACCACGCGCATGGAGCAGTACGAGCCCGACCGTCTGACCCCGCCCCAAGTGGCCGCGATGCGGCGCAGCCTGCGCAGCGGCCGGGCCGCCCTCACCCGCCGGTCGCTGCTGAGGGCCTCCGCGGGCGGCGCGCTCGCGGCCGGCGGCCTCGGGGCGCTGAGCGGCTGCGGGATCCCCGCGGCGGGCAAGAGTCAGGGCGGCACCTCCGCCCGGGACCACTCGGCCAAGGAGAAGGTCGTGAACTTCTCCAACTGGACCGAGTACATCGACGTCGACGACAGCGGGAAGCACCACCCCACCCTGGAGACCTTCCACAGGCGGACCGGGATCACGGTCAACTACACCGAGGACATCAACGACAACAACGAGTTCTTCGGCAAGATCAAGCCGCAGCTCGCCGCGGGCCAGGACACCGGCCGCGACATCATCGTCCTCACCGACTGGCTGGCCGCCCGGCTGATCCGTCTCGGCTGGGTCCAGAAGCTGGACCCGTCCAACCTGCCGCACGCCTACACCAACCTGTCGCCCCAGTTCCGCAACCCCGACTGGGACCCCGGACGGGCGTACTCGTACCCCTGGCAGGGCATCTCCACCGTCATCGCCTACAACAAGAAGGCGCTCGACGGCGTGGAGGTGACGTCGGTCTCCGACCTGCTCGACAACCCGAAGCTGAAGGGGCGCGTCGGCTTCCTGTCGGAGATGCGCGACAGCATCGGCATGACCCTGCTCGACATGGGCAAGGACCCGGCGAAGTTCACCGACGACGACTTCGACGCGGCGATCGCCCGCCTCCAGAAGGCCGTCGACAAGGGCCAGATCCGCCGCTTCACCGGCAACGACTACACCTCGGACCTCACCAAGGGCGACTTCGCGGCCTGCATCGCCTGGGCGGGTGACGTCGTCCAGCTCAAGGCGGACAGCCCGGACGTCGACTTCGTCATCCCCGACAGCGGCTACGTGACGTCGACCGACAACATGTGCGTCCCCAACAAGGCGCGTCACAAGACGAACGCCGAGCGGCTCATGGACTTCTACTACGAGCCCGAGCAGGCCGCCGCGCTCGCCGCCTACATCAACTACGTGACGCCGGTCGACGGGGTGAAGCCGTACCTTGCGAAGATCGACAAGGACGCGGCGGACAACCCGCTGATCGTGCCCGACAAGGCCATGCAGGCGAAGTCCCATGCCTTCCGCTCCCTGAGCCAGAAGGAAGAGACGGCCTACGAAGAGAAGTTCGCGAAGCTCACAGGGGCGTGACGACGATGACGACACCAGACAACAGCGGCGACGTCCGCCTCTCCGGTATCAGCAAGACCTACGACAACGGCTTCACCGCCGTACAGCCGCTGGACCTGACCGTGCCGCAGGGCTCCTTCTTCGCCCTGCTCGGCGCCTCCGGCTGCGGCAAGACCACCACCCTGCGCATGATCGCCGGGCTGGAGGAACCTTCCTCCGGGACCGTGCGCCTCGGCGACCAGGACGTCACCCACCTGCCGCCGTACAAGCGGCCGGTCAACACGGTGTTCCAGTCCTACGCCCTCTTCCCGCACCTCGACATCTTCGAGAACGTCGCCTTCGGCCTGCGCCGGCGCGGCATCAAGAGCGTCAAGAAGCAGGTGGAGGACATGCTGGAGCTGGTCCAGCTGGGCGAGCAGGCGCGCAAGAAGCCGCACCAGCTCTCCGGCGGCCAGCAGCAGCGTGTCGCGGTGGCCCGCGCGCTGATCAACCACCCCAAGGTGCTCCTGCTGGACGAGCCGCTCGGCGCCCTGGACCTCAAGCTGCGCCGCCAGATGCAGCTGGAGCTCAAGCGCATCCAGACCGAGGTCGGCATCACGTTCATCCATGTCACGCACGACCAGGAGGAGGCCATGACCATGGCTGACACGGTCGCCGTGATGAACGGGGGCCGGGTCGAGCAGCTCGGCTCGCCCGCCGACCTGTACGAGAACCCGCAGACCACCTTCGTCGCGAACTTCCTCGGCACCTCCAACCTCATCGAGGCCGAGGTCGACACGAAGAGCGGCGACGACATCGTGCTCAAGGCGGGCGGCGGCAAGCTGGTGCTGCCCGAGGCCCGATGTTCCGGCCCGACCACGGCCGGCGGCAAGGTGCTGGTCGGCATCCGCCCGGAGAAGATCTCGCTCACGCACGCCGACGACGCGGGGGAGATCCCCGAGGGCCGCAACCGCATCACCGGCAAGATCGCCGACGCCAGTTTCATCGGCGTCTCCACGCAGTACGTCATCGACAGCCCCGTCTGCGACGAACTCGCGGTCTACGTCCAGAACGTCGAGCGCGACGGCCGGCTCGTCCCCGGCGCCGATGTCGTCCTGCACTGGAGCCCGGCGCACACCTTCGGCCTGGACGCCGCCCAGGACATCGACGCGGGCACCGAGGAAGAGGTCGCCGCCTGATGTCCACGCTCTCCGAGGCGCCCCCGCCTCTCGCGCCCGCCGAACCCGCGGCGAAGCCCCCGCGCAAGCGCGGCCGGTTCACCCCGTACTGGCTGCTGCTGCCCGGCATGCTCTGGCTGATCGTCTTCTTCGCGCTGCCGATGATCTACCAGGCCTCCACCTCCGTGCAGCAGGGCTCCCTGGAGGAGGGCTACAAGGTCACCTGGCACTTCGTGACCTACTGGGACGCCCTGGCCGACTACTGGCCGCAGTTCCTGCGGTCCGTCTTCTACGCCGCCGCGGCGACCGTGCTCTGCCTGCTGCTCGGCTACCCGCTGGCCTACCTGATCGCCTTCCGCGCCGGCCGCTGGCGCAACCTGATCATGATCCTGGTGATCGCGCCGTTCTTCACCAGCTTCCTGATCCGCACCCTGGCCTGGAAGACGATCCTCGCGGACAACGGCCCGGTGGTGCACGCGCTGAACTCGCTGCACATCCTGGACCTCACCAGCTGGCTCGGCTGGACGGCCGGCGACCGCGTCCTCGCCACCCCGCTCGCGGTGGTGTGCGGCCTGACGTACAACTTCCTGCCGTTCATGATCCTGCCGCTGTACACCTCGCTGGAGCGGATCGACGGGCGGCTGCACGAGGCGGCCGGCGACCTGTACGCCAAGCCGTGGACCACCTTCCGCAAGGTGACCTTCCCGCTGTCCATGCCGGGCGTGGTCTCCGGGACGCTGCTGACCTTCATCCCGGCGGCCGGTGACTACGTCAACGCCGAACTCCTCGGCTCGACCGACACCCGCATGATCGGCAACGTCATCCAGACGCAGTTCCTGCGGATTCTGGACTATCCGACGGCCGCGGCCCTCTCCTTCATCCTCATGGCCGCGATCCTGGCCATGGTCACGCTCTACATCCGCCGGTCCGGGACGGAGGATCTGGTCTAAATGCCCTTCGTCACCTGGCTCAAGCGCCATCTCGTCGTCATCGCCGGACTGTTGACACTCGGCTATCTCCTGCTGCCGAACGTCATCGTCACGGTGTTCTCCTTCAACAAACCGAAGGGACGCTTCAACTACGAGTGGCAGCGGTTCTCCACGGACGCCTGGAAGGACCCGTGCGGCGTCGCCGACATGTGCGGCTCGCTGTCCCTCAGCCTCCAGATCGCCGTCTGGGCGACGGTCGGCGCCACGATCCTCGGCACGATGATCTCCTTCGCGCTGGTCCGCTACCGCTTCCGCGCCCGCGGCGCCGTCAACTCGCTGATCTTCCTGCCGATGGCGATGCCCGAGGTCGTCATGGCGGCCTCGCTGCTCACCCTGTTCCTCAACATGGGCGCCCAGCTCGGCTTCATGACGATCCTGATCGCGCACATCATGTTCTGCCTCAGCTTCGTCGTCACCGCGGTCAAGGCGCGCGTGATGTCGATGGACCCGCGTCTGGAGGAGGCCGCCCGGGACCTGTACGCCGGCCCCGTGCAGACCTTCCTGCGCGTCACCCTGCCCATCGCGGCACCCGGAATCGCCGCGGGCGCGCTGCTCTCGTTCGCGCTCTCCTTCGACGATTTCATCATCACCAATTTCAACGCGGGTTCGACCGTCACCTTCCCGATGTTCGTCTGGGGCTCGGCGCAGCGCGGAACGCCCGTGCAGATCAACGTGATCGGCACGGCCATGTTCCTCATCGCCGTCCTCTTCGTCCTGACCTCGATGGTCATCAGCAATCGCCGGAACAAGCAAAAGGCATAGTCCTTTTCAGGAAAGTCCTCTGTAGGGAGTTGAAATCATGGCCCCAAGCGCCATGAGCCGTGGCAAAGACAACTGGATCGCCTCTCTCTCCGAAGCCCAGCCGGTCCCGTACTGGCTGGAAGACCCCGGAAAGCCCCACGCCGAGCCCGCCCTCACCTCCGCCGAGACCTGCGACCTGCTGGTCGTCGGCGGCGGCTACAGCGGGCTGTGGACCGCGCTCAACGCGAAAGAGCGCGACCCGCAGCGCGATGTGGTGCTCCTGGAAGGCCGCGAGGTGGGCTGGGCCGCCTCCGGCCGCAACGGCGGCTTCTGCGCCGCCTCCCTCACCCACGGCCTGCCCAACGGCCTGAGCCGCTGGCCGGACGAGATCCACCGGCTGGAGGAGCTGGGCCGGCGCAACCTCGACGAGATCGAGGCCGCGGTCGCCCGGCACGGCATCGACTGCGACTTCGAGCGCACCGGCGAGATCGACGTCGCCACCGAGACCTACCAGGCCTGGGAACTGCGCGACTGGCACCGCCGACTGGAGGAGAAGGGCCTCGCCGACGGCATCGAGTTCCTGGACGCCGACGCCGTGCGCGAGCAGGTGAACTCGCCCACCTTCGAGGCGGGCCTGTGGGACCGCCGGGGCGTGGCCATGCTGCACCCGGCGAAGCTGGCCTGGGGCCTGAAGCAGGCGTGCGTCAGGCTCGGCGTCCGGGTCTACGAGCACACGCCCGCCCTCACCCTGAAGCAGTACGGAGCCGGGATGGCCGTCCGCACCCCGTACGGCTCCGTCCGTGCCCGCAGGGTCGCGCTCGGCACCAACATCTTCCCGAGCCTGCTGCGGCGCGTGCGGTCGTACACCGTCCCGGTCTACGACTACGCGCTGATGACCGAGCCGCTGAGCGCCGACCAGCTGGCCTCGATCGGCTGGAAGAACCGCCAGGGCCTCGGGGACTCGGCGAACCAGTTCCACTACTTCCGGCTGTCCGCCGACAACCGCATCCTGTGGGGCGGCTACGACGCGATCCACCACTACGGCGGCCGGGTGCGCGCCGAGTACGACGACCGGCCCGAGACGTACGCCAAGCTCGCCGGCCACTTCTTCACCTGCTTCCCGCAGCTGGAGGGCGTCCGCTTCACCCACGCCTGGGGCGGCGCGATCGACACCTGCTCCCGCTTCTCGGCGTTCTTCGGCAGCGCGCACCAGGGCAAGGTGGCGTACGCGGCGGGCTACACCGGCCTGGGCGTCGGCGCGACCCGGTTCGGCGCGGACGTGATGCTGGACCTGCTGGACGGGGAGCGCACCGAGCGCACCGAGCTGCAGATGGTCCGCAGGAAGCCGCTGCCGTTCCCGCCGGAGCCGTTCGCCTGGACCGGCATCGCCCTCACCAAGTGGTCCCTGGCCCGCGCGGACGCCCACGGCGGTCGCCGCAACCTGTGGCTGCGCGCGATGGACCGCCTCGGACTGGGCTTCGACAGCTAGCTGTGATCCAGATCACTCGATAGGGGGCGGGAACCCGCGTAATGCCCCCGGACAGCCTCCCTCTCTTCTCCTGGCGCGACCGCGCCGCATGCGAGAGCACGAGAGAGGGAGGCTCTTCGATGACTGGGGCGAAGACGGCGGTCGAATGGCTGGCATCCGTCGCACCGGACCCCGAGGCCTGCCGCTGGGAGTGGGAGCGCAGCCCCCTCGGGGTCGCCCTGCTGCCCGCCGGCAAGGCCTGGGACGTGCTGATCCTGCCGGGTGACCTCGGCTACCCGACGCTGGACGTGCTCACCCGGATCCTCGGCCGGCCCGGCCCGGTGCTCGTCGACTTCGGCGACAACCGGGTCGGGTTCTTCGTGCCCCCGGGCACCGCGGCCCGCTGGCTCGGCACCGGTGTCCGCACCGCCGGGGCCGGCACCTGGATCGTCGTGCCGCACCCCGGCCGGGCGACCCGCGGTGTGCGCTGGCTGGTGGCGCCGGACGGCTCGGGCACGCTGACCGATCCGGCGCTGCTGGAACTGGCGATGCACGAGGCGGCGGCGGGGCCGGCCAGGGGGAGGCGCGAGGACGGGTAGCGCCCGGACACCTTGACAACAGGATTGGTCTGGACCAAATTGTGTGCGCTCCGCTCCTCCAACTCCCCTGCCCCCGGAGGCCTTTGTGGACCGCGCCCGACGTCCCAGATCCGTCCTCGCCGTGCTCACGGCCGCGCTGCTGGCCGTGCCCGGTATCACCGCGCTCTCGTCGGCCGCCCGTGCGGCCGACGCGGACGTCGCGACCAACGGCGGTTTCGAGTCCGGCCTGACCGGCTGGACCTGCACCGCCGGTACGACGGTCGACTCGCCCGTGCACAGCGGCAGTTCCGCGCTCCGGGCCACGCCGGCGGGCAGCGACAACGCCCAGTGCAGCCAGACGGTGACCGTCCGGCCCGACGCGCAGTACACGCTGTCCGGCTACGTCCGCGGCTCCTACGTCTATCTCGGCGCGAGCGGCACCGGCACCACCGACGTCTCCACCTGGACCCAGTCCGCCCCCGACTGGCAGAAGCTGAGCACCACCTTCCGCACCGGGGCGTCCACCACCAAGGTCACGATCTACACCCACGGCTGGTACGGCACCGGCGCCTACCACGCCGACGACATCACCCTGATCGGCCCCGGCGGCAGCGGCACCGGGCAGCCGCCCGCCGCACCGACCGGCCTGCGGACCACCTCCGTGACCTCCTCCTCCGTCGGGCTGTCCTGGTCGGCGGTGACCGGCGCGACGAGCTACGCGGTCTACCGTGACGGGATCAAGTCCCAGACGGTGACCGGCACTTCGGCCACCGTCTCCGGCCTCACGGCGTCGACGGCGTACAGCTTCCAGGTCACCGCGGTGGGCGACGCGGGCGAGTCCGCGAAGTCGGCGACGGTGACGGCGACGACGACCGCCGGGAGCGGCGGAGGCACGTCGGACCTCCCGCCGCACGCCCTCGTCGGCTACCTGCACGCGAGCTTCGCCAACGGCGCCGGCTACACCCGGCTCGCCGACGTTCCCGACAGCTGGGACGTCATCGACCTGGCCTTCGGTGAGCCCACCTCGGCCACGTCCGGGGACATCCGTTTCAACCGCTGCCCGGTCACCGAGTGCCCGAACGTCGAGTCCGACGCCGACTTCAAGGCGGCGGTCAAGGCCAAGCAGGCGGCCGGCAAGAAGGTGCTGATCTCGATCGGCGGCCAGAACGGCCAGGTCCAGCTGACGACCACGGCGGCCCGCGACACCTTCGTCTCCTCCGTCTCGCGCATCATCGACACCTACGGCCTGGACGGCCTGGACATCGACTTCGAGGGCCACTCGCTGTCGCTGAACGCGAACGACACGGACTTCAAGAACCCCACCACGCCCGTGATCGTCAACCTCATCTCGGCGCTGAAGACCCTGAAGGCCGAGTACGGCGCCAAGTTCGTGCTGACCATGGCCCCGGAGACCTTCTTCGTGCAGAACGGCTACCAGTACTACGGCACCGGCAAGTGGGGCGGCCAGGACCCGCGCTGCGGCGCGTACCTCCCGGTGATCCACGCCCTGCGCGACGACCTGACCCTGCTGCACGTCCAGGACTACAACTCGGGTCCGATCATGGGACTGGACAACCAGTACCACTCCATGGGCGGCGCCGACTTCCACATCGCCATGACCGACATGCTCCTCACCGGCTTCCCGGTCGCGGGTGACGCGAACAACGTCTTCCCGCCGCTGCGCCCGGACCAGGTGGCGATCGGCATGCCGGCGTCGACGAACGCGGGCAACGGCTACGTGGCTCCGTCCGAGGTCACGAAGGCCCTGGACTGCCTGACGAAGAGGACGAACTGCGGCTCGTACGCGACCCACGGGACCTGGCCCGCCCTGCGCGGTCTGATGACCTGGTCGGTGAACTGGGACCGTTACGCGAACTGGGAGTTCCAGAGGAACTT
Source organism: Streptomyces sp. NPDC046727 (assembly GCF_040645635.1). Lineage (NCBI taxonomy): Bacteria > Bacillati > Actinomycetota > Actinomycetes > Kitasatosporales > Streptomycetaceae > Streptomyces > Streptomyces sp. NPDC046727. The sequence continues at coordinate 84,881 of NZ_JBEYYR010000015.1, read as the reverse complement.
CGACGCCTACTTCGGCTGAGGCCGGCCACGAGGTACAGGGTGGTCAGCAGCACGGTGCACAGGCACCAGCTGGCCACCACGTCCAGCGGCCAGTGATAGCCGTGCCGGACCAGGCCGTACGACACCCCGAGGACCAGCAGCGCGCATCCCGCGACCAGGCACCGGCGGGCGGTGTCCGAGCGCAGCCAGGGGAGCAGGAGCAGGGTCGCGGAGCCGTAGGCGACGGCCGCCGTGGCCGTGTGCCCGGAGGGGAAGTAGCCGACGCCCGGCGGCACCACGGCGGTCCCCGGCCGGGCGGTCCAGACCTTCAGCGGTACGACGATCGCCGGGACCAGCGCCATCAGCACCGCCGCGGCGAGAGGCGGCAGCCACCAGCGCCGCGCACCGGCGGTCCGGCCCCGCCACAGGGCGTGGCCGGCGGCCAGTACCAGGACCGGGACGGCGACCTGGACGTTCCCCAGGTCGGAAAGGGCCTCGGCGAACCCGTCCGGACGGACGAGGGCTCGGCTGAGGCGGGCGTCCAGGCGCAGCAGCGGGCCGTGCGCGACGACCTGCCAGGTGATCAGCGCGAAGAGGACGGCCGGAAGGCCGAGGAGCGGGGCACGGCGGACTACGGTCGACACGGCGCTCAGCTTGGCAGACGTACCCGGACGTACGGGGAAGGAGGTCGGCCGCCCCGGAACAGGGGGGGTGGTTCCGAGGCGGCCGTCCGGATCGGAACGTCGCGCGCCCCGGGGGGTTTGGGGCGGCGACCGTCCGATCGGTGAGGAGATCCCGGAGCCGTCAGGCGCCGGTTGTGTGCGCGAGGGCACGGCCAGGTCGAAGCTGGGGAGGCCTCGGCCTGATGTCGCCCACAGTCCCCTGTGGGCGGGGTGTATCTCTCATCTGGAGAGAACCTACGGCAGGCCGGGGCGCTTGGGCAGACGGAATCAGCTCCCGTCATCCACCTCGCACACCTTCTTCACACTGCCTGCCGCAGGCACCCTTCAGAGGTGCGGACCTGCTGCTCAGATGCGCGCGAACGCCTGCTCGATGATGTCGAGACCCTCGTTCAGCAGGTCCTCGCCGATCACCAGCGGGGGCAGGAAGCGGAGCACGTTGCCGTAGGTGCCGCAGGTGAGGACCAGCAGACCCTCGGCGTGGCAGGCCTTGGCGAGCGCGGCGGTGGCCTCGGGGTTCGGCTGCTTGGTGGCCCGGTCCTTGACCAGCTCGATCGCGATCATGGCGCCGCGCCCCCGCACGTCACCGATGATGTCGAACTTCTCGGCCATGGCGGTGAGGCGGCCCTTCATGACCTCCTCGATGCGCTTGGCCTTGCCGTTGAGGTCCAGCTCCTTCATGGTCTCGATGGCACCGAGCGCACCGGCGCAGGCGACAGGGTTGCCGCCGTACGTACCACCGAGGCCGCCGGCGTGCGCGGCGTCCATGATCTCCGCGCGCCCGGTCACGGCGGCGAGCGGCAGACCACCCGCGATGCCCTTGGCGGTCGTGATCAGGTCAGGAACGATGCCCTCGTCCTCACAGGCGAACCACTGCCCGGTCCGGCAGAAGCCGGACTGGATCTCGTCGGCGACGAACACGATGCCGTTGTCGTTGGCGAACTTCACGATCGCCGGCAGGAAGCCCTTGGCCGGCTCGATGAAGCCGCCCTCACCGAGGACCGGCTCGATGATGATCGCGGCGACGTTGTCCGGGCCGACCTGCTTGGTGATCTGGTCGATGGCCTGGGCGGCGGCCTCCGGGCCGGCGTTCTCGGCACCGGTCGGCCAGCGGTAGCCGTAGGCGACCGGGACGCGGTACACCTCGGGCGCGAACGGGCCGAACCCGTGCTTGTACGGCATGTTCTTCGCCGTCAGCGCCATGGTCAGGTTGGTCCGCCCGTGGTACCCGTGGTCGAACACGACGACGGCCTGCCGCTTGGTGTAGGCACGGGCGATCTTGACGGCGTTCTCGACGGCCTCGGCGCCGGAGTTGAACAGCGCGGACTTCTTGGCGTGGTCACCCGGGGTCAGCTCGGCGAGAGCCTCCGCGACCTCCACGTACCCCTCGTAGGGGGTGACCATGAAACAGGTGTGGGTGAAGTCGGCGAGCTGGGCGCTCGCGCGCCGTACGACGGCCTCGGCGGAGGCACCGACGGAGGTCACGGCGATACCGGACCCGAAGTCGATCAGCCGGTTCCCGTCGACGTCCTCGATGATGCCGCCGCCGGCGCGCGTGGTGAACACGGGCAGCACGGAGCCCACGCCCTGCGCGACCGCGGCGGTACGGCGGGCCTGCAGCTCCTGCGACTTCGGGCCGGGGATGGCGGTGACGACGCGGCGCTCCTGCGGAAGTGCGGTCATGAGGGCTCCCTGATGATCTTGCGTACCGGGCGGTCCCGGGCGGTTCCGGGCGGTGCGTTTTCGGACGCATACCTTCTTTTCTCGCAGGCTAAGACCGGTTACGGGGGGTCGGCATGCTCCATGTGGGCGTTGTCGACGCGCCCCGTTGTCCGCGGTGGACATAGCCCACCCGGGCGGGTACGGCCCCTCTCGGCCACGTAAGCGGTGAACTCCCCTTGCCCGGGCGTTAGATTGGCTCGCTGATGACGGACGGAACGGCTGGTCAGGGGGCAGGCTCGATGGACAGCGAGGGCACGCACGACACACGCGGCACACATCGCAACCCTGTACCGCGGCCTGCGGCACCGCTTGAGGGGGCGGGGGTACCGCCGATGCCTTCGGCACCCCCCAGTTTCCCGCCCAAGCCCGAGGGCTCGGCTTTCGTGTCGTGGTTGCGTACCCCTCGGCCGCAGGCCACACCGGGTGTGTGGCGGTTCGGGTACCAGCCCAGGCCGCAGGAGACCGCCGGCCACGTCTCAGACCGGTCGCTGCTGACAGGAGCCGTGGGCTCACTGCTCGCGGCACTGCTCGTGTGGTCGCTCTGGGTCAATAATCTGGTGCCTCACAAGAGGATCCTGCTGGAGCTGGTCACGCCGTCCGACTGGTGGGGGTTCGACCCGCCCAGGGCGGCACTGACCGCGAGCGCCGTCTATGACAGCATCTTCGCGACCTTGGTGCTGTACTACTTCGCGCGCGTGGGCAACTGGAAAGAAGTGGTTCGGCGGTACCTGACCGACCGTCCACAGCCGTCGCGCGCCCTGCGCGCCGCACTCGTCGGGGCGCTCGTCGTCTGGCTCGTCGTCTGGCGCGGGCTGCTGTCGTACTACAAGCTCGTCGTGAGCCTGACCCCGTCCGACTGGTTCGTTTCACCTGGGGATCCTGTAGGCACCCTGCACCGGCTCCAAGTCCTCAAGGCCGTGCTCACGCTGCTCGCCTTGGTGCCGTTCGCCGCAGCAGGCGGCTGGCTGGGGCTTCTGCGCGGCCTGCCTCGTCCCCGGGCCGTGGCCGAGAACCACGAGGCGGCCGTGTCCGACCCCGTCGCGGACTGGGCTGAACTGCATGCGTACGGCCAGAGCGCGACGGCCGAACGACTGGCCGAGGAGGCACGTACCGGTCGGATGAACGACGTGGACTGCGCGAGAATCCGGCGCGCCTGGAGCTCGGTGGTTGCCGACCCTGCACGCTTGCGCGCGTTCACCTCGGCCGTGCTCAGCGACGGCGCCCGTGCATGTCTGCACCCTTCCGGACAGCGCGACCTTCCCGTCCGGACGGCCTCTCACGACCTGCTGACCTCCCAGGTACGCATCGGCCGATATGCGGACGTCGAGCGGACACCACCACCCCGCCGCGCCGCGGGCGCAGCCGTGGACCCCAGCACGCTGGGCACTTCCCTGCTGGCGGTCGGTCCGTCAGGCTCGGGCAAGACCGAGCGCCTGGTGCGCCCGGTCGCCGAGTCGCTCGCCCTGCAGGCCCTCGCCGGGAAGGCGGCTCTGGTCATGGTGTGCGCAGCCGGCACGCCCCTGGGGGGCGATCAGGCCTGGGACATCGTGATCAGGCCGGGTGACCGGGCTTCCGCCTATGACCTCGACCTCTACGGCGGGACGAACGACCCGGACGAGGCTGCCACGCTTCTCGCGGACGTCCTCGCCGGCGACTGGGCCGAGGTCGATCTGCGGCGCGCGGGGACTGTACTGGCCCAGCTGTTGGGGCCTTTCCGGGCTGTCCACGGCCGGTTCCCTTCCGTACCGGAGCTCCGGGAACTGCTGGACGGTGAGCCGTCGGCATTGGACCGGCTGAAGCGGATGCTCGACCCGCAGCTGCACTCCCTTCTCCTCCGGGAACTGGACGCGCGAGCGCGTCAGACAGGCGTCGCCGGAGACCCCGGGATACTGCTCGCCGACCGGCTCGCCTGCCTGGACCGTCCCGCTTTCAGTGGCTTCTTCGACACTTCCGCGGACGCTCGGCCCTTCACGCTGCGTTCACTCGACCACCCGCTGAGGGTCAGGATCGACCTGCCGGACCGGTCCCACCCGGAGGCAGCCCAACTGCTGACCCGTTTGCTGCTCGCCCAGTTCACAGCGAGCATGACCGCGCGTTCGGACCAGTCCCTGTTCGCCTGTCTCGTCCTGGACGATGCGACGCACGCGATCACCGTCGGATCCGTGCGTGCCCTGCGGAGACTGCGGGAGAGCCGCGCCGGCGTGCTTCTGAGCCTGCGGGCCCTGGGAGACGTCCCGGAACACCTGAGGCAGCCACTCATCGCCGCGGTCGGCTGCCACGCCGCCTTCTCGGGAATCACCACCTGGGAGGGCGCCCTGTTCGCGCAAGCATGGGGTACGGAGTGGGTGGAGACGACAGAGGTCGCCAAGCACACGGTGTTCGCGGATCAGCCGTTGACCCGGTTGATCCATGCTGTACGGAAGCTCGGTACGGGTAAGCCGGTCACCACGGACGCCGTCACCGTCCGGCAGGTCGAGCGGGAGCGGTGGTCGGCTTCTGAGTTGGCTCATGGGGTGCCGCCGGGGCATGCGGTGTTGTCGTTGACCACCGTGCAGGGGGAGCACGCGCCGCCGTTGCTGGTGGATCTGCGCGGGTGAGACGCCAGCGGCGGCTCGTACGGTGAGGCAGAATCGGGGTAGGCCGTTCATACACGGCGGCCAAAAGATCATTCCCCCCTCACGGTGAAGGCCCCATGCCCCCGACTCTCGCCTCGCTCGTCCACCACTCCGCGCTGAAGCTGACCGTGCGCGCGGGCGAGGACCGTCTGGACGTGCCCGTCCGCTGGGCACACGTCAGCGAGCTGGCCGACCCCGTCCCCTACATGGAGGGCGGCGAGCTGCTCCTGATCACCGCGCTGAAGCTGGACGCGGAGGATCCGGAGGCGATGCGGCGGTACGTACGGCGGCTCGCGGGCGCGGGCGTCGTCGGGCTCGGGTTCGCCGTCGGGGTCAACTACGAGGAGATTCCCACCGCTCTTGTCGACGCCTGTGCGCAGGAGGGGCTGCCGCTGCTGGAGGTGCCCCGCCGCACCCCCTTCCTCGCCATCAGCAAAGCCGTCTCCGCGGCGATCGCCGCGGACCAGTACCGGGCCGTCACGGCAGGCTTCGCCGCCCAGCGCGAGCTCACCAGACACGCCCTGAACTCCGGCCCGGAAGGCGTGCTCACCGCGCTCGCCGCCCAGGTCGACGGCTGGGCGGCGCTGTACGACGCCTCGGGCGCCGTCGTCGCCGCCGCACCGGAGTGGGCCGGCCGCCGCGCCGCCCGGCTCACCACCGAGGTCGAACGGCTGCGCGAGCGGACCGCCCCCGCCTCCTCCGTGGTCGGCGGCCCGGACCACGAGGACCGGGTGGAACTGCACAGCCTCGGCACCGGCCGCCGCCCGCGGGCCGCGCTCGCCGTGGGCACGGCCGCCGCGCTCGGCACCGCCGAACGGTACGCCGTCCACTCCGCCATCGCCCTGCTCACCCTCACCACCGAGCGCTCCCGTTCCCTGCACGCGGCCGAGCAACGCGTCGGTGCGGCCGTACTGCGCATGCTCCTCGCCGGCGAGCCCGACCACGCCCGCGCCGTCGCCGGGGGCCTGTACGGCGGGCTGCTGGACGCCCCGTTCCGGATGATCGTCGCCGAGTCCGGTTCCGGCACGGCGGGCGAGCCGCTGAGCGAGCTCGCGGAGACCGTGGAGTCCGCCGCCGCGCGCTCCGGGGAGGCCGTGCTGGTCGTGCCGGAGGGGGAGCGGCTGGTGGTGCTGGCCGCCGACGGCGGTGCGGCGGTGGCCGCGTGCGCCGCGCACACGGCGGCGCTGGAGGCCGCGCGGGCGACCGAGCAGGGGCGCGCGGACGAGGACGAACTGGTCGTCGGGCTGTCGGCACCCGCCGGGCCGATCGCGGCGGCAGCGGCGTACAAGCAGGCCGAGCAGGCGCTGTCGGTGGCGCGGCGACGGGGGCGGGTGTTCGTGGAGCACGAGCAGCTGGCGGCCGGATCCGTGCTTCCGCTGCTGGCCGACGACGCGGTGAAGGCGTTCGCCGACGGCCTGCTGCGGGCGCTGCACGAGCATGACGCGACCGGGCGGGGGGATCTGGTCGCCTCGCTGCGGGCATGGCTGTCACGGCACGGGCAGTGGGACGCCGCCGCGGCCGACCTGGGGGTCCACCGGCACACGCTGCGGTACCGGATGCGCAGGGTCGAGGAGATCCTGGGGCGGAGCCTGGACGATCCCGACGTACGGATGGAGCTGTGGCTCGCCCTGAAGGCGACGTCGAGCGAGTGACCCCCGCCCTCCACCTCTCCACCCCGCCAATCCGGCGTAGCCCCTGTCCCGACTGCTACGGCTCGGACAAACGACCCCCGGTCGTGTCCGCCCTACCGTGGACCACGCAAGCCAAGCACACCCCCAACGCGGAAGGGCCGGGACTCGTAACATGACTTCCACCCATGCCTTCTGGCTCGCCGGCCGCCAGGTCACCGGCGAGGACACCTTCGACGTCACCTCCCCGTGGGACGGCCGTCTCGTCGGCACGGTCAGCGTCCCGACCGACGCCCAGGTCGAGGAGGCCGTGGCCGCCGCGTACGCCGTACGGGACGAGTTCGCCGCCACTCCGGCGCATGTGCGCGCCGCCGCGCTCGACCACGTCAGCAAGCGGCTGGCCGAGCGCACCGAGGAGATCGCCCAGCTGATCTCCGCCGAGAACGGCAAGCCCATCAAGTGGGCCCGAGGGGAAGTCGGGCGCGCCGTCTCCGTGTTCCGCTTCGCGGCCGAGGAGGCCCGGCGGTTCAACGGCGGCGAGGCCCAGCGCCTCGACACCGACCTCGGCGGCCAGGGCCGCCTCGCGCTCACCCGCCGCTTCCCGAAGGGCGTCGTGCTCGGCATCGCGCCGTTCAACTTCCCGCTGAACCTGTGCGCCCACAAGGTCGCCCCGGCCATCGCCGCCGGCGCCCCGATCATCCTGAAGCCGGCGCCCGCCACCCCGCTCTCCGGCCTGATCCTCGGTGACCTGCTCGCCGAGACCGAGCTGCCCGCCGGCTCCTGGAGCATCCTCCCGGTCGCCAACGACAAGATGCCCGCCCTCGTCCAGGACGAGCGCCTGCCGGTCATCTCCTTCACCGGTTCCGAGAAGGTCGGCTACGCGATCATGGACTCGGTGCCGCGCAAGCACTGCACCCTGGAGCTGGGCGGCAACGGTGCCGCGGTCGTGCTCGGCGACTTCGCCTCCGACGCCGACCTCGACTGGGCCGCGACCCGCATCGCGACCTTCTCCAACTACCAGGGCGGCCAGTCCTGCATCTCCGTGCAGCGGGTGATCGCCGACGCGTCGGTGTACGACCGGCTGCTGCCGCGCATCGTCGCCGCCGTCGAGGCCCAGGTCACCGGTGACCCGTCCGACGCCAAGACCGACGTCGGCCCGCTGGTCAGCGAGGATGCCGCCAAGCGCGTCGAGTCGTGGGTGAAGGAGGCGGTCGAGGCCGGCGCCACGCTCCTCACCGGCGGCGACCGCGACGGCGCCTCCTACGCGCCGACCGTCCTCACCGACGTACCGGCGGACACCACGATCGCCTGCGAGGAGGTCTTCGGGCCGGTCCTCACCGTGCAGAAGGTGGACGGGGAGGCGGAGGCCTTCGCCGCCGTCAACTCCTCCAAGTACGGCCTCCAGGCGGGCGTGTTCACCCACGACCTGCAGGTCGCCTTCCGGGCCCACCGCGCCCTGGAGGTCGGCGGTGTGGTGATCGGCGACGTCCCGTCCTACCGCGCCGACCAGATGCCGTACGGCGGCGCCAAGCAGTCCGGTGTGGGCCGCGAAGGCGTGCGGTTCGCGATGGAGGACTACACCTACGAGCGCGTACTGGTTCTCACCGGTCTCGCGCTCTGACCTGCCACGGACAGGTCAGGAAGAGAACGGCCGCAGCCCACTGTGCGGGGGCTGCGGCCGTTCGCATGTCCGCGCCCCGTTACCGGCATGGATAATGGGAACCGTTTTCATGTAGCATTGCTCCGGGCCGCCGAGCCGAAGGGGTCCGGCACCGCTGCCTTCCGGTGCCGGACCCCTTCCTGGCGTCGGTCTCCTCCGGACCCTCAACCGGAGAAGCCGACGTGCGCGAGCCGCAGCGGGCCGCGCAGCCGGAGGCGGACGTCGTGGACGCCCTCGGCGACGAGCCCGGCGGCGAGGGTGGTGTAGGCGTACGGGCCGGCCGTGGGGGTGTCCAGGGTGAGCGCGGCCAGCACCGGGCCGCCGTCCAGGGCGAGTTCCACGGTGCCCTCGCCCGCGACCAGCGCGGTCACCTCGGTCGCGCCCGCACCGAAGTCGCAGGCCCGGAAGACCAGTTCGGCCGTCCCGTCGCCGGCCGGTGTCACCGCGTCGCCCGCCGCCCTGGTCCGGTCGACCAGCGCGGCGCCGGACTGCTCGTCGAAGTCGGCGCCGAAGAGGCCCTGCTCCAGTACCGCGCGGGGCATCGGGGGCTCACCGTCGACGTGCACGGTCGTGCGCAGGCGGATGTCCTCGCTCGAAGCGCCGAGCAGCAGCTCGTACGGACCCCGCTCCCGGCACATGCCGGCTCGCGTCACGTCCCAGAACTCCAGTGCCGTCAGCGGGACTTCGAAGGAGACGGGGGTCGGTTCGCCGGGGGTGAGGGTGAGCCGGCGGTGGGCCAGCAGTTCGCGGCGCGGGCGGGGTACCGACGGGTCGGCCGCCCGGGCGTAGAGCTGGACCACCTCGTCCGCCGGCCGGTCCCCGGTGTTGGTGACCGTGCAGCTCACGTACAGGGCGCCGGCCGCCACACGGGCCGACGGGTCGGCGTACGCGAACGACGCGTACGACAGGCCGTGGCCGAAGGGGAAGAGCGGGGTGCCCTCGAAGTAGAGGTAGGTCTGGCGGCTGCCGATCACGTCGTAGTCGAAGAGGTCGGGCAGGTCGGCGTCGGAGGCGTACCAGGTCTGCGGGAGCCGGCCGGCCGGGGAGACGTCGCCGGCCAGCACCCGGGCCAGCGCCGTGCCCGCCGCCTGGCCGCCGTGCGCCGTCCACAGCGCGGCCGGCAGCCGGGTCGTGTCCACCGCGTACGGGTACGCCGACACCAGCACCAGCACGGTACGCGGATTGGCGTCCCGGGCCGCCCGCAGCAGCCGCCGCTGGTGCTCCGGCAGCAGCAGGGTCGTACGGTCCTCCGTCTCCCGGCCGTTGATGTGCGGGTCGTTGCCCGCCACCACCAGGACCACGTCCGCCCCGCCGGCCACCCGGGCGACGGCCTCCTCGCCGCGCTCGACCGTCACGACCTCGAAGACGTCGCCGTTGTCGGCAACCTTCACGCCGTCGGCGGCGACCCGCACATGACGACCCGTGCCCAGGTGCTTGAGGAGGTGACCGCCGCGGTGGGGTTCGAGGCGGAACGTCTCCTGGACGACCCAGCCGCCCGGCTGGTCGGCCGAGGCGCGGAGGAAGCCGTCCTCGGCGACCGAGAGGTAGCGGCCGTCGGGTGCGCGCAGGGTCAGCACCCCCTCGCCCCAGTCGGCCAGCGCGAACTCGGTGCCGGTCGCGTCGGCGGTGAGCGGGGGCAGATCGGTACGGCCGGACAGCAGCGCGGGGTCCAGGGCGCCCTCGGCGCCGCGCGCCCGGTCGGGGGCGTTCGCCGGCGGCACGGACAGGAACGCGCCGGCCGCCGTCCGCAGCCGGACCCGGTCCACCCCCTCCGCGAACTCCACGCGCTCCGCGCCGAACCGCTCGTACAGCCCCTCCAGGGGAGTGGAGCGGTGCAGGAGACTGCCGCTGTACCAGTCGAGTTTGCACTCGTCGGCGAGCAGCCCGACCACCGCGATCCGGGTGTCGGGCGCGAGGGGCAGCAGGTCGTCGTCGTTCTTCAGCAGGACGACCGCCTGCTCGGCGGCCTCCCGCGCGAGCGCCCGGTGCGCCGGGGTGTCGAACTCGCCGGTGCCCCTGTGCGGATCGTAGTGCGGGTCGAACTCGCCGAGCCGGAAGCGGACGGAGAGCTGGCGGCGGACGGCGGTGTCGATGTCCGCCTCCGTCAACAGGCCCCGCTCCACCGCCCCCTTGACCCGCGCGGTGATCAGCGAGGCGTCCGTGCCGTGGTCGGTGAAGCTGTCCACGCCGGCCAGCAGGGCCGCCGCCGTGGCCTCCTCGTGGGTGTCGAAGTAGTGCTCGGCGTCGACCAGGTTGGACGGCGCGCCCGCGTCCGAGCAGACCAGCAGCTCCTCGTCGGTCCAGGTGCGCAGCTGCTCGCGCAGGTACGGGGAGACGTGGTTGGGACGGCCGTTGACCAGGTTGTAGGCCGGCATCACGCCCGCCACCGCGCCCGCCCCGACCGTGTCCCGGAAGGCGCGCAGGTCGTACTCGTGCAGCACCCGCGGGCGCACGGAGGCCGACGAAGTGGCCCGGTCCGTCTCGTTGTTGTGCGCCAGCCAGTGCTTCAGCACGGGCGCGGTACGCCAGTACCGGGGATGGTCGCCGCGCAGACCGTGCGTGTACGCCGTGGCGATGGCCGACGTCAGCCGGGGGTCCTCCGAGTAGCCCTCCTCGTTGCGGCCCCACAGCGGGTGGCGCAGCAGGTTGACCGTGGGGGACCAGATGTTGAGGCCGACCCGGTCGTCGCGGGCGCGCATCGCCCGGGCCTCCTTGGAGACCGCCTCGCCGATCCGCCGCACCAGGTCCGGGTTCCAGGTCGCGCCGAGGCCGACCGCCTGCGGGAACACCGTCGCCGGGCCCATCCAGGCCACGCCGTGCAGGGCCTCCTGGCCGGTGCGCCAGGCGGCGACGCCGAGCCGGTCCACGGCGGGCGCGAACTGGTGCAGGAAGGCGATCTTCTCGTCCGGGGTGAGCCGCGCCAGCAGGTCGTCGATGCGCTTCGCGAACGGCAGGTGCGGATCGCGGAAAGGTGGCGTGGACGGCGGGTCAACGGTCACGAGCGGTCCCCTTGCGAATGAAGCGAGGCAGCACTTTCGAAGCGCTTCGATGCTTATTCGACCGTGGTCGGGTGTCAAGGTGCCGTACCGAATCGGCGCCGATATCTCCACAACACCGCAAGGGCGGACTGAGCCCTACCGTGCTGGTCCGGCGTCGGAGGAATCTTGGGAGCGACCCTTGTGCGCCCCCAGGCGTTCACTTAACCTCGCAGCAACATCGAAGCGCTTCGACTGACGCGCCTGCGCCATGAAGGCATGAAGGCATGAAGGGTTGACGCAATGACGCCGAACGCCGCCTCCTCCGCTCCCGCCCGGAGAAGCTCCCCGAGCCGGAGAAGCTTCCTCGCCTCCACCGCGGTCGCCGCCGCGGCGGCGACCGGCGGGATGCCGCTGCTCACCGCCTGCGGCGGCGGGCAGGAGGGCCGCAAGGAAGGCACCACCTCCGGCAAGGCGGCGCAGAAGATCCTCCCCGCGTACGTGGCATCGAGCGTCGTCGCCCCGGACATCCCCTCGAAGAACGGCTCGGCGGTCGGCTTCACCAAGGCCGTCGCGATGGACCGGCTGAAGACCTCCGTACCGAAGAAGCTCGGCAGCGGAGGCAAGCTCACGATCATGGCCCCGCTGTGGGGCACCCCGCCGGACAACGGCAACCCGTACTACAAGGCCATGGACGAGGCCATCGGCGTCGAGACCAGCTGGCAGAACCAGGACGGCAACACCTACGACGAGAAGCTCGGCGCGGTCCTCGCCTCCAGTGACATCCCGGACGTCGTGGTCGTCCCCGGCTGGAACCTGATGGGCAAGATCCCCAACGCCATCAACGCCAAGTTCGCCGACCTCGGCCCCTATCTGTCCGGCGACAAGGTCAAGGACTACCCCAATCTCGCCGCCGTCCCCACCGACGCCTGGCAGCGCTCCATCTTCGGCGGACAGCTGCGGGCGATCCCGCTGCCCGCCTCCTACGTCCCCAACATCGCGCCCTTCTACCGCAAGGACATCTTCGACAAGCGGGGCTGGAAACTCCCCAGGTCCACCGACGAGTTCCTCGCCTGGGCGAAGGAGGCCACCGACGCCAAGGGCGGCGTGTGGGCCTGCGCCGACATGAAGTGGACCGCCTTCAGCGCCTTCGGTGTCCTCAACGGCGGCGAGAAGGCGCTGTGGTGGAACCTCCAGGACGGCAAGCTGATCAACCGGGTCGAGACCCAGGAGTACCTGGAAGCCCTGGAGTGGGCCCGCAAACTGTTCGCCGCCGGCGTGGTCCACCCCGACGACAAGGCCGGCAAGACCACCAACCCGCCCGGCACCCGGTTCACCGCCGGCAAGCTCCTCGTCTACAACCAGGACCTGTCCGACTGGTTCGGCAAGACCTCCGAACAGCACACCCAGAACCCGGACTTCGAGATGGCCGCGATGGACATCTTCACCCACGACGGCGGCGACCCGCTCCTGTGGGCCACCCAACCGTCCAACCTCTTCACCTTCGTCAACCGGAAGGCGTCCGAGCAGAAGATCAAGGACTTCCTCGCCATCGCCAACTTCTGCGCCGCCCCCTTCGGCACCAAGGAGCGCCTGCTCGCCGAGTACGGCGTCGAGGGGACCGACTTCACCCTCGACAAGGGCGTCCCCACCAAGACCACCAAGGGCGTCAACGAAGTCCTCGGCGCCTTCGACTACACCGGCAAGCCCGCCGCGTACGTCGCCCACCCCGACTTCCCCGAGGTCACCCGGGGCATGATCGAGTGGCAGCAGCGCATGGGCGCCTTCACCAAGAAGTCCTCCTTCTACGGCCTCACGATCACCGAACCCAGCCGCTGGTCCAACCTCGCCGACGACTTCGAGCAGCTGGAGGACGACGTCGTACGCGGCCGGAAGAAGATCGGCGACATGCAGCAGGCGGTCTCCGACTGGAAGAAGCAGGGCGGCGACGACCTGCGCGACTGGTACCGCAAGCTGCTCGACTCCACCGGCTCGGCGACATGACCAGCACCGTGCCCCGCAGCCGGGCGGGGGAGCGGTCACCGGTGGCGCCGGGGGGCGCCGCCGGCCGCCGGGAGCGCGGTCGCAAGCTCAGCCTGAGGATCAGGTTCCGGCGGGACCGCACCCTGATCCTGATGACGCTGCCCGTGGTCCTGCTGCTCCTGGTCTTCAACTACATCCCGATCCTCGGCAACGTCGTCGCCTTCCAGGACTACGACCCCTACCTCAGCGACAACGGCTTCATCGCCGTCTTCCAGAGCCCCTGGGCCGGCTTCGAGCAGTTCCAACGGGTCTTCGAGGACGCGGAGTTCTGGCACGCCGTGCAGAACACGCTCGTCCTGTTCTTCCTCCAGCTGGTGCTGTTCTTCCCGATCCCGATCGCCCTCGCGCTGCTCATCAACAGCGTGATCCGGCCACGGGTCCGCGCGGTCGCCCAGGCGATCATGTACCTGCCGCACTTCTTCTCCTGGGTGCTGGTCGTCACCGTCTTCCAGCAGGTCTTCGGCGGCGCCGGCGTCCTCGCGCAGACCCTGCGCGAACACGGGCACTCCGGCTTCGACATCATGACCGACCCGTCCGCCTTCAAGTACCTGGTCACCGCGCAGATGGTCTGGAAGGACGCCGGCTGGGGCGTCATCGTCTTCCTCGCCGCGCTTGCCGCCGTCTCCCCGGACCTGTACGAGGCCGCCGCGATGGACGGCGCCGGGCGCCGGCGCCGCATGTGGCACATCACGCTGCCCGCGCTGCGGCCGGTGATCGCCCTGCTGCTCGTGCTGCGCGTCGGCGACGCCCTCACCGTCGGCTTCGAGCAGTTCCTGCTCCAGCGGCAGGCGGTCGGCCCGGACGCCTCCGAGGTGCTCGACACCTATGTGTGGTGGAACGGCATCCGCAACCAGGACTTCAGCTATGCGGCGGCGGCCGGCCTGATCAAGGGCGTCGTCGGACTGACCCTCGTCCTCGTGGCGAACAAGGTCGCCCATCTCATGGGCGAGCAGGGGGTGTACGAGAAATGAGCGCCGTGGCCGGCCGGCCGGTGCGGGAAGGCGTGCGGACGCGGAGCCGGTGGGCGGCGCCGCCCCGGCCCGTGTGGGAGGAGGAACCGGCGAAGACCGGGCTCGCCGCCAAGGGCCTCGTCCTCGGGATCGCGTGCTTCGCCGTCCTGTTCCCGCTGTGGATCGTGGTCGTCACCAGCCTGTCCCCGAAGAAGGTCATCGACGAGACCGGCGGGCTCGTGGTGATCCCCAAGGGCGTCACCTTCGTCGCCTACCAGGAGCTGCTCGGCGGCGGCCAGGTGCAGCGGGCCGCGCTGGTCAGTGTCGGCGTGACCCTCGTCGGCACGCTGTTCAGCATGACCGTGTCGGTCCTGTGCGCGTACGGACTCTCCCGCCGGGGCTCACTGGGCCACCGCTGGATCCTGATGGCCCTGCTCGCGACGATGTTCTTCGGCGCGGGCCTGATCCCGACGTACCTGCTGGTGCAGGCGCTCGGGCTCACCGACACCTACCTGGCACTGATCCTGCCGAGCGCGGTGAGCGTCTTCAACGTCCTCGTGCTGCGGGGATTCTTCATGGGCATCTCGCCCGAACTCATCGACAGCGCACGGATCGACGGGGCGGGGGACTGGCGGATCCTCCGGCAGATCGTGCTGCCGCTGTCCCGGGCCGTGCTGGCCGTGATCACCCTGTTCTACGCGGTCGGGTACTGGAGTGCCTGGTTCAACGCGTCGATCTATCTGACCGACCAGAAGATGATGCCGCTGCAGAACGTGATGATCCAGCTGGTCCAGAAACAGGAACGGCCGATGGGTCTGGCGGCCCAGATCAACACGGGCCAGCTGTCGCCGCTGGCCATCCAGATGGCGGTGATGGTACTGGCCCTGCTCCCGGTCGCCGTCCTGTCACCGTTCGTCCAGAAGCACTTCCGGAAGGGAATGCTGACGGGAGCGGTGAAGGGGTGACGGGGCTGTCTTCTGAAGGGGGCGGTTCGGTGTCGTGGGCGGCTGCGGGCGAGTGGATGGCTGGTCGCGCAGTTCCCCGCGCCCCCAGGGAGCTGCAGCGGGCGGCACCCCGCCAGCGCCGGTGAGCGTTCCCACCCCCGCCCAGCGCCGGCTCCGGACCACCCGACCAACCCACCTGAGGTAACCCCACATGCCCACCAGCGGAACCGTGCGCGCCGGAACGGCAGCCGCAGCGGCAACCGACACCTTCGGCTACGGCGGAGTCGCCGTGGACACCCTCTACCGGAGCACCGACGGCGGCCGCAGCCGGGTCTCCCTCAAGGACACCGCGGTCATCGACGTCTCCGAGACGCCGTACCCGAACCGGGGTGAGGGCAAAGCCACGTTCGGCTGGTGGATCCAGGTCGTCGCCGTCGACCCGGCCGTCTGCCACGCCTACGACACCGACAGCGGGGAGCCCGCATGAAGCCGGCGCTCGCCGACGCCACCCGGGGCCGCATCCTCTTCGGCGGTGACTACAACCCCGAGCAGTGGCCGGAGGAGACCTGGCAGGACGACGTCCGGCTGATGAAGGAGGCCCGGGTCAACTCCGTCACGGTCGGCGTCTTCTCCTGGTCCCGGCTCGAACCCGAGCCCGGCGCCCGGGAGTTCGGCTGGCTGGACCGGCTGATGGACCTGCTGCACGGCAACGGCGTCGGGGTCGTCCTCGCCACCCCGACCTCCTCCCCGCCGCCCTGGCTGGGCCGGCTGCACCCGGACACCCTGCCCCGGGACGAGGACGGACGGATCGAGTGGTGGGGCGGGCGCCAGCACTTCTCGCACTCCAGCGCCACCTACCGCCGGTACGCCGCCGCCCTCACCGAGGACCTGGCCGCCCGCTACGCCGGCCACCCGGCCCTCACCATGTGGCACATCAACAACGAGTACTGCACCTTCGACCACGGCGACGAGGCGGCAGCCGCCTTCCGCCGCTGGCTGCGCGAGAAGTACGGCACCCTGGACGCCCTCAACGCCGCCTGGGGCACCGCCTTCTGGAGCCAGGGCTACGACACCTGGGACGGCATCCTGCCCCCGCGCCACGCCCACTACCTGAAGAACCCCGGCCAGGTGCTGGACTTCCGGCGGTTCACCTCCGACATGCTCCTGGAGTGCTACACCGCCGAGCGGGACATCGTCCGCCGGTACACCCCGCACATCCCGGTCACCACCAACTTCATGCCGCTGTGGTTCGGGCAGGACGCCTGGCGCTGGGCCGAGGAGGAGGACGTCGTCTCCGTCGACCTCTACCCCGACCCGCGCGACCCGCTGGGCGCCCAGCGCGGGGCCCTGGTGCACGACCTCACCCGCTCGCAGGCGCGCGGGCCCTGGATGCTCATGGAGCAGGCGGCCGGACCCGTCAACTGGCGCGGGGTGAACCACCCCAAGCCGCGCGGCCTCAACCGGCTCTGGTCCTTCCAGGCCGTCGCCCGGGGCGCCGACGCCGTCTGCTACTTCCAGTGGCGCCAGTCCCGGCAGGGCGCCGAGAAGTTCCACTCCGGGATGGTCAGCCACGCGGGGGAGCAGGGCCGTACGTATCAGGAGGTCAGACAGCTCGGCAACGAACTCGCCCGGATCGGGGGACAAGTGGCCGGGCGGCACAGCGGCGCCGAGATCGCGATCCTGCACGACTGGCACTCCTGGTGGGCCGGTGCTCACGAGGGCCGGCTGTCCACCGAGGCCGACCTGACCGACGTCCTGCACGCCTGGCACCGGGCCCTGTGGGAGGCCCACCTGACCGCCGACTTCGCCCACCCGGAGCACGACCTGTCCGGCTACCGGCTCGTCGTCGCCCCGCAGCTGTACCTGCTCACCGACACCGCCGTCGAGAACCTCCTCGGGTACGTCCGCGGCGGCGGCACCCTGGTCTGCGGCTTCCTCACCGGCGTCGCCGACGAGGACGACCGGGTCCGGCCCGGCGGCATGGACGCCCGGCTGCGCGACCTGTTCGGCATCCGCACCCTGCACGAGTGGTGGCCGCTGGAAGCGGGGGAGACCGTGGCCTGCGAGGGGTTCCGCGGGACGCTGTGGTCGGAGGAGATCGAGCCCGTGCCCGGGGCCGCCAAGGCCGTGCCGTACCGGGGCGGTGAGCTGGACGGGCTGCCCGCCGTGCTGCGCCGGGGCCGCGCCTGGTACGTCTCCACGCTGCCGGAGCCGGCGGCGCTGCGCTCCCTGCTGGCCGGCATCGCCGACGGGGCGGGCGTGCGGCCGGTCCTGGACGGCCTCCCGGCGGGCGTGGAGGCGGTGCGCCGGGGCGAGCTGCTGTTCCTGCTGAACCACGGGCGGGAGCCGGTCACCGTCCGGGTCCCGGGCACCCATCGCGAGCTGCTCGGCGACACGGCCGTCACGGACTCGGTCACCCTCGGCCGGTACGGCGTGGCGGTGCTGCGGTCATGAGCCGGGCACCGGTCCACGGCACCTGGGAGCCGGCCCCGGCCGCGCGCTGGGAGGACGCCTTCCTGACGGGGAACGGCCACCACGGCGCCCTTGTGTTCGGTGATCCGAACGATGAGCGGGTCGTCGTCACCCATCACACGCTGGTCCGACCGGGCGGCGGCGAGTACGCCCGCCCGCCCCGGCTCGCCGCCGGGCTCCCCGCGCTCCAGGACCGGTTGCTCGCCGGTGACCTCACCGCCGCCGAGGGCTTCACGGACGGCCGCCCGCTGCAGTGGGTGCAGCCCTTCCACCCCGCCTTCGAGATCCGGGTGCGCGCAGGGGGCCGCGGGCGGGACACGCGCCGCGCCGTCGACTTCACCAGCGGCGAGGCCACCGCGGTCCGCGCCGACGCCGCCGGCCGGGTCTTCGTCTCCCGCGCCGACGACGTGATCGTGCACGAGGTCACCGCGGGCGACCTGGACATCCGCCAGGACCACCGGCTGCCCGGCGCCCCGGCCGGACTGCGGGTCGGCCACGGCGCGCTGCTCACCCCCGAGGGCGCCCTGCTGAGCCTGCGCGTCCGCTACCCCGACAGCGACCGCGCCTACACCGGCGTGACCTTCGTCGCCGTCTCGGGCGGCCGGACGGAACTCGTCCCGCCGGGCGTCCGCGTCACCGGCGCCCGCTCGGTGCTGCTGCTCACCCGGGTGCGCCGGCACACCGGCGAGGCGGACGTCGTCACCGAGACCCGGCTCCTCCAGGGCCTGCTCGACGGCACCGAGCGGCCGTACGACAGCCTCCTCGCCCGCCATGTGGACCTGCACCGCACCGCCTACCTCCGGGTCACCCTCGATCTCGGCGCCGACCCGGCCGAGCGCGCCCTGCCCGGCTCCGAGCTGCTGAAGCGCCCGCACAGCCCGGCCCTGCTGGAGCGGCTCTTCGCCGCCGGCCGCTACCACCTGCTCTCCAGCAGCGGCCTGCTGCCGCCCCGGCTCACCGGACTGTGGACCGGTGACTGGAACACCGCCTGGTCCGGGGCGTTCACCACGAACGCCAACCTCAACCTCCAGACCGCCGGCGCGCCCGCCGCCGCCCTGCCCGAGGTCACCGAGGCGCTGGCCGCCTTCGTCGCCCGGCAGCTGCCGGACTGGCGGACCAACGCCCGCGCGATCTTCGGCGCCCGCGGTGCGGTCGCGCCCGCGCACACCGACGGCGAGTCCGGGCTGTCGTACCACTTCAGCCGCGAGTACCCGCTGCACCTGTGGACCGCCGGCGCGGACTGGCTGCTCAAGCCGCTGGTCGACCACGACGAGATCCGCGGCGAGCGGGATCCGCGCACCGCCGCCGCCCTCGCCGAGGCGGCCCTCTTCTACGAGGACTTCCTCACCCGCACCGACGCCGCCGGCCGGCCGGTCGTCGTGCCCTCCTACTCGCCCGAGAACCGCCCGCGGAACGGCAGCTGGGGCGCGATCAACGCGGCCATGGACCTCTCCGCCGCCCGGCACGCCCTGCGCACCGCCGCCCGCTACCACCCCGAACACGCCGACCGGTGGCGGGCGCTCGCCGACCGGCTGCCCCCGCACCGGATCAACGCCGACGGCGCCCTCGCCGAATGGGCCTGGCCCGGCCTCGACGACACCTACGACCACCGCCACCTCAGCCATCTGTACGGCGTCTGGCCGCTGGAGGAGATCGACCCGTACGACACCCCGCGCCTGGCCGCCGCCGCCCGCCGGGCGCTCGCCCTGCGCGGCACCGAGAACGACTCCGCCCACGGCCACCTCCACCACGCCCTGGTCGCCGCCCGGCTCGGAGACCGGGAACGGGCCGCCGACGCCCTGCGCCGGGTGCTGCGCGGGGACTTCTTCCATGCCTCCCTGATGAGCGCCCACTACCCGCGCCGGGACGTCTACAACGCGGACGCCGCGCACACCCTGCCCGGCGTGCTGACCGAGATGCTCGTCCAGTCCACCCCGGACCGCCTCGTGCTGCTGCCCGCCGTCCCGGACACCTGCCCGCGCGGCCGGCTGCGCGGCGTACGCACCCGGTTCGGCGCGGAGATCGACCTCACCTGGGACCCGCGCCGGGCCACGGTCGTCCTCAGGCCCGGCCGCACCCACCGCATCGCACTGCGGACTTCCTCCGGCACCGAGCCGCTCGACCTCGTCGCCGGAGAAGACCGCGTCCTCACCCTGGGGGCGCGGTGACCGGAGCACCTCCCCCCACCCATGGAAGGGACACCATGGCAACGAGCACCCTGAGCAGGGCCGCCAAGGCCCTCCTCGCCCCCGCCCTCGCCCTCGGTGCCACCGTCGGCCTCGCCTCGGCGCCCGCCTCCGCCGCCGTCTGGAACTCCTGCGACCAGTGGGGCAACACCACCCTGAACGGCTACACCCTCTACAACAACATCTGGGGCTCCGGCGCCGGCAGCCAGTGCGTCTGGGCCAACTCCGGCACCAACTGGGGGGTCTGGGCCAACCACCCGAACACCGGAGGCATCAAGTCCTACCCCGACGCCAAGAAGGTGATCAACAAGCCGATCACCTCCCTGACCTCGCTCACCAGCAGCTACAACGTCACCGTCCCGTCGTCCGGCGCCTACAACACGTCGTACGACATCTGGGACACCGCCCACGCCTACGAGGTCATGCTCTGGGTCAACAAGACCGGCGCCGTCGGCCCGCTCGGCACCTCGCAGGGCACGGTCACCCTCGGCGGCTCCACCTGGACCGTCTACAAGGGCAACAACGGCTCCAACGACGTCTTCTCCTTCATCCGCAGCTCCAACTCCAGCTCCGGCACGGTGAACATCCTGCCCATCCTGAAGTGGATCAAGGACACCAAGGGCTGGTTCGGCAACGTCACCATCGGGGACGTGCAGTTCGGCTACGAGATCACGTCCTCGTCCGGCGGCCTGGACTTCGTCACCAACAACCTGACCGTCAGCAGCGGTTGAGCCCGACCGGGCCGGCTCCCGCGCGGGGGCCGGCCCGTCCGTGTGCTACTCCGTCACCGGCAGCCGCGCCCCGTCCCGCAGGAACAGCGGGATGCGGTCCAGCGGCGCCTCCACCGTCACGGCCGCGCCGCCCTCGTACGACACGCCGGTCCACGCGTCCGTCCAGCGCGCGCCCGCCGGCAGATACGCCGTACGGGCCGTCGCCCCCGCCGTCAGCACCGGGGCGACCAGGAGGTCCCGGCCGAAGAGGTAGGCGTCGTCCACCGACCAGGCCGCCTGGTCGTCCGGGAACTCCAGGAACAGCGGGCGCAGCACCGGCAGACCCTCCTCGTGGGCCTCCCGCATCACCGTGAGGATGTACGGCTTCAGGCGCTCGCGCAGGCGCAGATACCGCTCCAGGATCGCGCCGGCCTCCTCGCCGTAGGACCACACCTCGTTCGGGCCGCCGGTCATGTCCGGGCCCAGCGGCATCCCCGGGTCGCGGAAGCCGTGCAGCCGCATCAGCGGGGACAGCGCGCCGAACTGGAACCAGCGGACCATCACCTCCCGGTAGGCCGGGTCGTCCGGGTCGCCGCCGTGGAAGCCGCCGATGTCGGTGTTCCACCACGGGATGCCGGACAGCGCCGTGTTGAGGCCGGCCGCGATCTGCCGGCGCAGGGTCGCGAAGTCGGTGCCGATGTCACCGGACCACAGCGCGGCGCCGTAGCGCTGGCTGCCCGCCCACGCCGAGCGGTTGAGGGTGATGACCTCCTCGCCCTCGGCCCGCAGGCCCTCGTGGAACGTGCGCGCGTTCTCGGCCGGGTAGAGGTTGCCGACCTCCAGGCCCGGACCCGCCCAGTAGCGCAGGTTCTCCTGGAAGCCGGGCTTCAGCTCGGGTTCGCACGCGTCCAGCCAGAAGGCCGTGATGCCGTACGGCGTCAGGTAGTTGTCGCGGACCCGGGACCACACGAAGTCCCGGGCCTCCGGGTTCGTGGCGTCGTAGAACGCCACCTGGACGGTCGAGGCGACCTCCTTGTCCGGCCAGTCGGCGTGCGCCGGCGGGCCGTACTGGGTGCCGATGAACCAGCCGCGCTGCTCCATGAGCGCGTGGTTCTCGGAGAGCGGGGAGACCGACGGCCACACCGAGACGACGAGCTTGACGCCCAGCTCCTCCAGCTCGCGCACCATCGCCGCCGGGTCCGGCCACTCCTTCGGGTCGAACTTCCACTCGCCCAGGTGGGTCCAGTGGAAGAAGTCGCAGACGATCGCCGACAGGGGCAGGCCCCGCCGCTTGTACTCGCGGGCCACGGCGAGGAGTTCGTCCTGGGTGCGGTAGCGCAGCTTGCACTGCCAGAAGCCCGCCGCCCACTCCGGCAGCATCGGCGAACGACCGGTCACCGCCGTGTAGGCGCGCTGGCCGTCGGCCGGAGTGCCCGCCGTGATCCAGTAGTCGATCTGCCGGGCGGAGTCCGCGACCCACCGGGTGCCGTTGCCGGCCAGCTCCACCCGGCCGATCGCCGGGTTGTTCCACAGCAGGGTGTAGCCCCGGCTGGACACCAGCACCGGCACGCTCACCTCGGCGTTGCGCTGCACCAGGTCCAGGACCAGGCCCTTCTGGTCCAGCCGGCCGTGCTGGTGCTGGCCCAGGCCGTACAGCTTCTCGCCCTCGTAGGCGGCGAACCGCTGCTCCAGCCGGTGGTGACCGTTGCCCACCGCGGTGTAGAGGCGGGGGCCCGGCCACCAGAAGTGGGCGGGGTGCTCGGCGAGCAGCTCCGTACGGTCGTCGGTGCGCAGGAAGCGGACCAGGCCCTCGGCGGACACCTCGACGGTGAGCGCGCCGACGGTCAGCCGGCCCTCGCCGTCCCCGATCGAGACCGCGCCCTCCTGGGCGGGAGGAGGGTCGAGCAGCGCGCCCGGAAGCCCCTCCAGCACCGGGCCGCCGAGCCGGGCCCGTACCCGGACCGCGTCCGGACCCCACGGCTCGATCCGCACCGTCTCCTGACGGCCGCTCCACTCCAGCGCCCCGTCCCGTTCCCGGAACGTGCCGACGGTGGGGGAGGACTGGGCGAGACTGACCTTGGGCTGCGCGACGACGGACTGATTCACGGCGGCTCCCGAAGCGAGGAGTGCAGACAGGGAAGGCAGGCAGAGGTGTGCCCCGCAACGGGGCGTGACCGGCGGGGGGTCAGGACGCGGCCGGCGCCGGTCCCGAACTCGCCCGTACCGTCAGTTCGGGCGCGAGCAGCACGACCTCGTCGCCGCCCCGCCCGTCCAGCTTGGCCACCAGGTGCTCCACGGCGTACCGGCCCATCTCCTGGGCGGGGATGGCGACCGAGGTCAGCCGCACCGAGGCCTGGACGGCGACCTGGTCCGGGCAGATCGCGACCACCGACACGTCCTCGGGCACGGCCCGGCCCTGCTGGCGCAGCAGCGCGAGCAGCGGCTCCACCGCCGACTCGTTCTGCACCACGAAACCGGTCGTCCCCGGACGCTCGTCGAAGATCCGGGCCAGGGTGCGGGCCATCGTGTCGTACCCGCCCTCGCACGGCCGGTGCAGCACCCGCAGCCCCGACTCCCGGGCCGCGGAGCGCAGCCCGTCCAGG
The DNA here is from genome assembly GCF_040645635.1 of Streptomyces sp. NPDC046727. Classification (NCBI taxonomy): domain Bacteria; kingdom Bacillati; phylum Actinomycetota; class Actinomycetes; order Kitasatosporales; family Streptomycetaceae; genus Streptomyces; species Streptomyces sp. NPDC046727. Next base: position 61,714 of record NZ_JBEYYR010000015.1, on the reverse strand, counting down.
GTGCGCTCGGCGAAACCGGTGTGCCGCTCGTAGACCGCCGGAGCCTCGCCGATGACAGCGATGTCACGGTGACCGAGCCCCGCCAGATACTCCACGCACAGCGCGCCGGTCGCGCTCCAGTCCAGGTCCACGCAGGTCAGGCCGGTGGTGTGGGCGGGCAGACCGATCAGTACGGAGGGCTGGTCGGTCTCCCGCAGCAGCGGCAGCCGCTCGTCGTCCAGCTCGACGTCCATCAGGATCATCGCGTCGGCCAGCCCGCTGCCGGTGACCCGGCGCACCGCGTCGGGGCCCTCCTCGCCGGTGAGCAGCAGGACGTCGTAGCCATGGGCGCGGGCCGTGGTGGCCACCGCGATGGCGATCTCCATCATCACCGGCACGTACATGTCGGTGCGCAGCGGGATCATCAGCGCGATGATGTTGGACCGCTTGCCGGCCAGGGCGCGGGCGCCCGCGTTCGGGTGATAGCCCAGCTCCCGGATGCTCTGCTCGACCCGCTGCCGGGTGGTGGCGGAGATGGACCGCTTGCCGCTGAGGACATAGCTCACCGTGCTCGCCGAGACTCCGGCGTGCTGGGCGACCTCGGCGAGGGTGACCATCCAGCTCTCCAAGCTTTGTGAAGCGCTTCGACACTGCGCATTGCCGACAAGGTGAGTGAGGGTGTGATTGACACTAGCTTCAGCGGGGCCGGGGTGTCCATAGGCTGTCGAAGCGCTTCGACAGTGAAGGGCGGCGATTTCGAGGTGACGGGCACCCATGAATAACACCGCCGGTGCCGCGCTCGACCTGGACGACTTCACCCGGGCACCCGTTCGGCGCAAGCTGCCGGGCAACGACGAGGAAGTGTCCGGGGTCGGGGCCGGCACCGAGGTGTTCCAGGGCTCGGGCCGCCTCGACGCCACGTCCTGCTCGGTCGGGATCGGCTGAGCGGACGCGCGAGGGGTGGTGAGGTCGGCCCGTTTCGGGTACCAACGATCCAGTAGCACTGGTCGGTAAGGAACGGTCCCAGTCGTCCCCCTCAGCGGTGAGGTGAGCCTCAATGTCCGCCACCACCACCCCCCGTACCACCGTCACCGAGCGCGAGGCGCGCCAGGTGGCGGAGGCCGCCCGGGAACAGGACTGGCGCAAGCCCAGCTTCGCCAAGGAACTGTTCCTCGGGCGCTTCCGGCTCGACCTCATCCATCCCCATCCGCTCCCCGACGAGGAATCCGTCCGGCGCGGCGAGGAGTTCCTGGCGAAGCTGCGCGCGTTCTGCGAGACGACGATCGACCCGGCTCGCATCGAGCGCGAGGCCCGCATCCCCGACGAGGTCGTGGCGGGCCTGAAGGAACTCGGCGCCCTCGGCATGAAGATCGACCCCAAGTACGGCGGCCTCGGCCTCACCCAGCTGTACTACAACAAGGCCCTCGCCCTGGTCGGCTCCGTCAGCCCCGCCGTGGGCGCGCTGCTCTCCGCCCACCAGTCGATCGGCGTACCGCAGCCGCTGAAGATGTTCGGCACCCAGGAGCAGAAGGACGCCTTCCTGCCCCGCTGCGCCCGCACCGACATCTCCGCGTTCCTGCTCACCGAGCCGGACGTGGGCTCCGACCCGGCCCGCCTCGCCACGACGGCCGTACCCGAGGGCGACGACTACGTCCTCGACGGGGTGAAGCTGTGGACCACCAACGGTGTGGTCGCCGACCTGCTCGTGGTCATGGCGCGGGTGCCGAAGTCCGAGGGCCACAAGGGCGGCATCACCGCGTTCGTGGTCGAGGCCGGCTCCGAGGGCATCACCGTCGAGCACCGCAACGCCTTCATGGGCCTGCGCGGCATCGAGAACGGCGTCACCCGCTTCCACCGGGTCCGGGTGCCCGCCGCCAACCGGATCGGCCCCGAGGGCGCGGGGCTGAAGATCGCGCTCACCACGCTCAACACCGGCCGGCTGTCGCTGCCCGCGATGTGCGCCGGCGCCGGCAAGTGGTGCCTGAAGATCGCCCGCGAGTGGGCGGCGGAGCGGGAGCAGTGGGGCAAGCCGGTCGCGCTGCACGAGGCCGTCGGCTCCAAGATCAGCTTCATCGCGGCCACCACGTTCGCGCTGGAGGCCGTGCTCGACCTGTCCTCGCAGATGGCCGACGAGGACCGCAACGACATCCGCATCGAGGCCGCCCTCGCCAAGCTCTACGGCTCCGAGATGGCCTGGCTCATGGCCGACGAACTGGTCCAGATCCGCGGCGGGCGCGGCTACGAGACGGCCGAGTCGCTGCGGGCGCGCGGCGAACGGGCGGTCCCGGCCGAGCAGATCCTGCGCGACCTGCGCATCAACCGCATCTTCGAGGGCTCGACGGAGATCATGCACCTGCTGATCGCGCGGGAGGCCGTGGACGCCCATCTGTCGGTCGCCGGTGACCTCATCGACCCCGACAAGCCGCTGTCCGCCAAGGCGAGGGCGGGCGCGAACGCGGGCGTCTTCTACGCCAAGTGGCTGCCGAAGCTGGTCGCGGGACCGGGCCAGCTGCCGATGGCGTACGGCGAGTTCAGGCACGGCATCGACCTCTCGGGGCACCTGCGCTACGTCGAGCGCACCGCCCGCAAGCTGGCCCGCTCCACCTTCTACGCCATGTCCCGCTGGCAGGGCCGGATGGAGACTAAGCAGGGCTTCCTCGGCCGGATCGTGGACATCGGCGCCGAGCTGTTCGCGATGAGCGCGGCCTGTGTCCGCGCCGAGCGGCTGTGGCGCGAGGGCGAGCACGGCCGCGAGGCCTACCAGCTCGCCGACGCCTTCTGCCGCCAGGCCCGCATCCGGGTGGACGAACTCTTCGCCCGGCTGTGGACCAACACCGACGACCTGGACCGCAAGGTGGTCAAGGGCGTCCTCGGCGGGGCCTACACCTGGCTGGAGGAGGGCGTCCTCGACCCCTCGGGCGAAGGACCGTGGATCGCGGACGCGACCCCCGGAGCATCGACCCACGAGAACGCCCGCCGTCCGTTCGGCGGCTAGCAGTACGTGTCGCTCGGGTCCCGCGTCGTCCAGGAGCAGGAGTCGACCTTGGTGCCGCTCGCCTTGGTCAGCGTGGCCGTGTCCTTGTCGTTGTTCCAGACGTAGGCGCGGCGGTCCTGGTACTTGTCCGACGCGGTGTCCGAGCCGCTGCCGGTGTGGATCTTCAGGTACTTCCCGGCGCCGATCTTGACGTTCGGGAAGACGTACTTGTGGTTCGAGGCGTCCTTGAGGACCCAGCCCTTGAGCGAGACGGCCGAGCTGCCGGAGTTCTTGATCTGTACCCACTCGGCGTTGAGGCTCTTGTTGGACCGGTTGTCCGAGCCCGGGCTGTCGAACCAGACGTGGTGGATGTGCACCCCGCCGGCCGCCTGGGCCGGGGTGCTGAGCAGGGTGCCGGTGAGCAGGGCCGCGCCGGCGAGGGCGGGCAGGGCAGCGCGTATGCGCACAGTACGCATGGAGAGATCCCCCCAAGGATGTCGTCCGCGAATCGTGTGGAACGAAGTGTTATCACATGATCTTCACGGCGCGTCCACACCTTCGCGGGACCCACTCGCCCGAGGGATGCGCTGTCCGGGCCGTCACCGGTTGCGGCCACAATGGGGGGATGACCGACAGTCCCGCCCGTCCGGCACCCCTCGCCGACCCGCACCTCGTCTACGACCCCGTCTCCGGGGACGGCCCCAAGGACGTGGTGATCCTCGGCTCCACCGGATCCATCGGCACCCAGGCCATCGACCTCGTGCTGCGCAACCCCGACCGCTTCCGGGTCACCGCCCTCTCCGCGAACGGCGGCCGGGTGGCCCTCCTCGCCGAGCAGGCCCGCCGGCTGCGGGTGCGGACCGTGGCGGTCGCCCGCGAGGACGTCGTACCCGCGCTGCGCGAGGCGCTCGCCGCCGAGTACGGCGGCGGGGAGCCGCTGCCCGAGATCCTCGCCGGTCCTGACGCGGCCACCCAGGCCGCCGCCTCCGACTGCCACACCGTGCTCAACGGCATCACCGGCTCCATCGGCCTCGCGCCGACCCTCGCCGCCCTGGAGGCGGGCCGCACCCTCGCGCTCGCCAACAAGGAGTCGCTGATCGTCGGCGGCCCGCTGGTCACCGCGCTGGCCAAGCCCGGCCAGATCATCCCCGTCGACTCCGAGCACGCCGCCCTCTTCCAGTCCCTCGCCGCCGGCACCCGCGCCGACGTCCGCAAGCTCGTCGTCACCGCCTCCGGCGGCCCCTTCCGCGGCCGGACCAGGGCCGAGCTGGCGCACGTCACCGTCGCCGACGCCCTCGCCCACCCCACCTGGGCCATGGGCCCGGTGATCACGGTCAACTCCGCCACCCTGGTCAACAAGGGACTGGAGGTCATCGAGGCCCACCTCCTCTACGACATTCCCTTCGACCGCATTGAGGTGGTCGTGCATCCCCAGTCGTATGTCCACTCGATGGTCGAGTTCACCGACGGATCCACGATCGCCCAGGCGACGCCCCCCGACATGCGCGGGCCCATCGCCATCGGTCTGGGCTGGCCCGAACGCGTCCCGGACGCGGCGCCCGCCTTCGACTGGAGCACGGCATCCACCTGGGAGTTCTTCCCGCTGGACACCGAGGCCTTCCCCTCGGTGAGCCTCGCCCGGCACGTGGGGCAGCTCGCGGGGACGGCTCCGGCGGTGTTCAATGCGGCCAACGAGGAGTGCGTCGAAGCCTTCCTGGGCGGCGCGCTGCCCTTCAACGGGATCATGGAGACCGTCACCCGGGTCGTGGAGGAGCACGGCACCCCGGCCACGGGAACTTCACTCACGGTGTCGGACGTCCTCGAAGCGGAGACCTGGGCACGGGCCCGGGCCCGTGAACTCACAGCCACGACGGCGACCGCGGAGGCGCGTGCATGACGACCTTGATGTTCATCCTCGGCATAGTGGTCTTCGCGGTCGGCCTGCTCGTCTCGATCGCCTGGCACGAGCTGGGGCACCTGTCCACGGCCAAGCTCTTCGGCATCCGCGTCCCGCAGTACATGGTCGGCTTCGGCCCGACCATCTGGTCGCGGCACAAGGGCGAGACCGAGTACGGCATCAAGGCCATCCCGCTCGGCGGCTATATCCGCATGATCGGCATGTTCCCGCCCGACGACGAGGGCCGGGTCTCCGCCCGCTCCACCTCCCCGTGGCGCGGCATGATCGAGGACGCCCGCTCGGCGGCCTTCGAGGAACTCAAGCCGGGCGACGAGACGCGCATGTTCTACACGCGCAAGCCGTGGAAGCGGGTCATCGTCATGTTCGCGGGCCCCTTCATGAACCTGGTCCTCGCGATCGGCCTGTTCCTGACCGTGCTCATGGGCTTCGGCATCCAGCAGGAGACGACCACCGTCCAGTCCGTCTCGCCCTGCGTCATCGCGCAGAGCCAGCACCGCGACAGCTGCAAGAAGTCCGACCCGGCGTCCCCGGCCGCGGACGCCGGCGTGAAGGCGGGCGACAGGATCGTCTCCTTCGGCGGCGTGCCGACCGAGAACTGGAACACGCTCTCGGACCGGATCCGCGAGAGCGCCGGCAAGGACGTGGCGATCGTCGTCGACCGCAAGGGCCGGCAGCTGACCCTGCACGCGAAGATCGCCACCAACCTGGTCAACAAGAAGGACTCCAGCGGCGCCTACATCCAGAACGCGTACGTCAAGGCCGGCTTCCTCGGCTTCACCCCGGCCCGGGGCGTCGTCAAGCAGGACTTCGGCCAGTCCGTGACCTGGATGTCCGACCGGGTCGGCGACGCTGTCGACTCCCTCGTCGCCCTGCCCGGCAAGATCCCCGCCCTGTGGGACGCGGCCTTCGGCGACGGCCCGCGCGAGCCGGACTCCCCGATGGGCATCATCGGCGCGGCCCGGGTCACCGGCGAGATCGCCACGCTGGACATCCCGGCCTCGCAGCAGCTGGCCATGGCCCTGTTCGTGGTCGCCGGCTTCAACCTCTCCCTGTTCCTGTTCAACATGCTCCCGCTGCTCCCGCTCGACGGCGGACACATCGCGGGCGCCCTGTGGGAGTCACTGCGGCGCAACGTGGCCCGCGTCCTGCGCCGCCCCGACCCCGGCCCGTTCGACGTCGCCAAGCTGATGCCGGTGGCGTACGTGGTGGCGGGGATCTTCGTGTGCTTCACCGTGCTGGTGCTGATCGCGGACGTGGTCAACCCGGTGAAAATCTCGTAGCCATCCGATGTTCGGGGCGGTCCGGTGTCATGGGGCTCCCCCGCGCGAGCGCAGCCGAGCGTGGGGGAGTGCCGGGCCGCCTTCCATCGAGTGGGTTTGACGGGCGGGATGTGCTGGCGCTCCGGCCGGTGCCGTAATCTCGGACCCTGGAGCCCGCCGTTCACGGGGCCGGATCTTGATCCACGACTTGGGGTTGCACAGCAGATGACTGCGATTTCTCTCGGCATGCCGTCCGTTCCGACCAAGCTCGCCGAGCGCCGGAAGAGCCGGCAGATCCAGGTCGGAAGCGTGGCGGTCGGCGGAGACGCACCGGTCTCGGTCCAGTCGATGACCACGACCCGTACGTCGGACATCGGCGCCACCCTCCAGCAGATCGCCGAGCTGACCGCGTCCGGCTGCCAGATCGTCCGCGTGGCCTGCCCCACCCAGGACGACGCCGACGCCCTGGCGACCATCGCCCGCAAGTCGCAGATCCCGGTCATCGCGGACATCCACTTCCAGCCCAAGTACGTCTTCGCCGCCATCGAGGCCGGCTGCGCCGCCGTCCGCGTCAACCCCGGCAACATCAAGCAGTTCGACGACAAGGTCAAGGAGATCGCGCGGGCCGCCAAGGACCACGGCACCCCGATCCGCATCGGCGTCAACGCCGGCTCCCTGGACCGCCGCCTGCTCCAGAAGTACGGCAAGGCCACCCCCGAGGCCCTCGTCGAGTCCGCCCTCTGGGAGGCGTCCCTCTTCGAGGAGCACGACTTCCGCGACATCAAGATCTCCGTCAAGCACAATGACCCGGTCGTCATGATCGAGGCCTACCGCCAGCTCGCCGAGCAGTGCGACTACCCGCTGCACCTGGGTGTGACGGAGGCGGGCCCGGCGTTCCAGGGCACGATCAAGTCGGCGGTCGCGTTCGGCGCCCTCCTCTCCCAGGGCATCGGCGACACCATCCGCGTCTCCCTGTCGGCCCCGCCGGCGGAGGAGGTCAAGGTCGGCATCCAGATCCTCGAATCCCTGAACCTGCGCCAGCGCGGCCTGGAGATCGTCTCCTGCCCCTCCTGCGGCCGGGCCCAGGTCGACGTCTACAAGCTCGCCGAAGAGGTCACCGCCGGCCTGACCGGCATGGAGGTCCCGCTGCGCGTCGCCGTCATGGGCTGCGTCGTCAACGGCCCCGGCGAGGCCCGCGAGGCCGACCTCGGCGTCGCCTCCGGCAACGGCAAGGGCCAGATCTTCGTCAAGGGCGAGGTCATCAAGACCGTCCCCGAGTCCAAGATCGTGGAGACCCTCATCGAGGAGGCCATGAAGCTGGCCGAGCAGATGGAGGCCGAGGGCACGGCCTCCGGCGAGCCGTCGGTGTCGGTGGCGGGCTGACGCCCCTGCCTGTTCCACGAGTCCCGCCACTGTCCGGTGGCGGGACTCAGCCATGCCTCCGCCGAAATCCCAGGAGACCTGAACCGCGTACACGCCCTTGACGGGACCGGCCTCGGACGCCCTCCGTTCCTGCTCCGAAGCGCCGCGCAATCGCACGAGGTACAGTGCCGAGACCAGCAGAACCCCCAGCGTGAGGCCCCGCCGCGTGTTGACCCAGACCACCTCACGGGTGCTCGGACCGAGTGACCTCGACGCCGCGCTCGCCGTTCTGGACCGCGAGCCGGTCCAGAACGCCTTCGTGGCCTCCCGGGTCCAGGTCGCGGGTCTCGACCCCTGGCGGCTCGGCGGCGAGATGTGGGGCTGGTACGAGGACGGCATGCTCACGTCCCTGTGCTACGCGGGCGCCAACCTCGTCCCCATCTGCGCCACCCCGCGCGCCGTCCGCGCCTTCGCCGACCGCGCCCGGCGGGCCGGCCGCCGCTGCTCCTCCATCGTCGGCCCCGCCGAATCCACCGCCCAGTTGTGGCGGCTGCTGGAACCGCACTGGGGCCCGGCCCGCGAGGTCCGGGCCCACCAGCCCCTGATGGTCACCGACCGCATGCCGGCCGACATCGCCGCCGACCCGTACGTCCGCCGCGTCCGCAAGGACGAGATGGAGACGATCATGCCGGCGTGCGTGGCGATGTTCACCGAGGAGGTCGGCGTCTCCCCGCTGGCCGGCGACGGCGGCCTGCTCTACCAGGCCCGGGTCGCGGAACTCGTCGGCTCCGGCCGTTCCTTCGCCCGCGTCGACGAGCACGGCCGGGTCGTGTTCAAGGCGGAGATCGGCGCGGCGACCCCCCAGGCCTGCCAGATCCAGGGGGTGTGGGTCGCCCCCGAGTACCGGGGGCAGGGCCTCGCCGCCCCCGGCATGGCGGCGGTGCTGCGCTACGCCCTCGCGGACGTCGCCCCCGTGGTGAGCCTGTACGTGAACGACTTCAACACGGCGGCGCGCAGGACGTACCGGAGGGTGGGCTTCCAAGAGACCGGCGCCTTCATGAGCATCCTCTTCTGAGGAGCCCTCTTCGGAGGGGCCCCTGTACGCTCCCGGCATGGACCTCGTGATCGGCCCCCTGGACCTCGCAGCCCACGTCGACGAGGCCCTGGCCGTCCAGGCCGTCGCCTTCGGGCTGGGCCCCGACGAAGTCGCCGTACGCCGCCAGATCGTCCAGCGGCACATGCAGTACAACGGCGCGAGGGCCTTCGGCGCCACCAGCCGGGGGCGGCTGATCGGCTTCGTCTACGGCATGCCCAACAGCCGGACCCACTGGTGGTCCACCGTCGTCGAGCCCTACCTCCGCGCGGGCGGCAACGAGCACTGGCTGGACGACTCCTTCGTCATCACCGAGCTGCACGTCCACCCCGACCACCAGAACCGGGGCATCGGCCGGCGGCTGATCACCACCATCACCGACACCGCCGACGAACCCCGCACGATCCTCTCCGCGATCGACACCGACAGCCCCGCCCGCGGCCTGTACTTCTCCCTCGGGTACGTCGATCTGGCCCGCCAGGTCCACTTCCCGAGCGCACCCCGGCCGTACGCCGTGATGGGCGCCCCCCTCCCCCTGCGCAGGCGTTAACCGATTTCCGCCCGCACAGGCGGCCCGGCTAACCTCCTATGCCATCACCCTTACCCGGCAGGAGTACGAGAACCATGGCCAACGCACCGGTCCAGCGCATGTCCCAGTTGATGGCGAAGACGCTGCGCGACGACCCGGCGGACGCCGAGGTCCTCAGCCACAAGCTCCTCGTCCGCGCCGGCTACGTCCGCCGCACGGCCGCCGGCATCTGGAGCTGGCTGCCCCTCGGCAAGAAGGTCCTCACCAACGTCGAGCGCATCGTCCGCGAGGAGATGGACGCCATCGGCGCCCAGGAGGTCTCGCTGCCCGCCCTGCTGCCGCGCGAGCCCTACGAGGCCACCGGCCGCTGGGACGAGTACGGCCAGGAGCTGTTCCGGCTCAAGGACCGCAAGGGCGGCGACTACCTCCTCGGCCCCACCCACGAGGAGATCTTCACCCTCCTGGTCAAGGACCAGTGCACGTCCTACAAGGACATGCCGGTGATCCTCTACCAGATCCAGACCAAGTTCCGTGACGAGGCCCGCCCCCGCGCCGGCATCCTGCGCGGCCGTGAGTTCCTGATGAAGGACTCGTACTCCTTCGACCTGGACGACGAGGGCCTCGGCCACTCCTACGCCCTGCACCGCCAGGCCTACCAGCGCGTCTTCGAGCGCCTCGGCCTCGACTACCGCATCTGCGCGGCCACGGCCGGCGCCATGGGCGGCTCCAAGTCCGAGGAGTTCCTGGCCCCGGCCGAGGCCGGCGAGGACACCTTCGCCGACTGCCCGAACTGCGACTTCGCCGCCAACACGGAGGCGATCACGTACGAGCTGAAGCCGGTCGACGGCTCGGCCGTGCCCGCGCTCGAGGAGATCCCCACCCCCGACACCCCGACCATCGAGACCCTGGCCGCCTCCCTCGGTGTCCCGGCCTCCGCCACCCTGAAGAACCTCCTGGTCAAGGTGGACGGCGAGATCGTCGCCGTGGGCGTGCCCGGCGACCGCGAGGTCGACCTGGACAAGGTCGAGGCGCACTTCGCCCCGGCCACCGTCGAGATGGTCACCGAGGCGGACTTCGCCGGGCGTCCCGACCTGGTCCGCGGCTACGTCGGCCCGCAGGGCCTGGGCGAGAAGGTCACGTACGTCGCCGACCCGCGCGTGGCCCCCGGCACCGCCTGGATCACCGGCGCCAACAAGGACAACACCCACGCGAAGAACGTCGTCGCCGGCCGTGACTTCGAGGTCGACGCGTACGTGGACGTCGTCGTGGTGCAGGAGGGCGACCCCTGCCCCAAGTGCGGCACCGGCCTGAAGCTGGACCGCGCCATCGAGATCGGCCACATCTTCCAGCTGGGCCGCAAGTACGCCGACGCCCTCAAGCTCGACGTCCTCGGCCAGAACGGCAAGCCCGTCCGCGTCACCATGGGCTCCTACGGCATCGGCGTCTCCCGCGCCGTCGCCGCGCTCGCCGAGCAGACCGCCGACGAGCAGGGTCTGTGCTGGCCCAAGGAGGTCGCCCCGGCCGACGTGCACGTCGTCGCCGCCGGCAAGGCCCTGCAGACCGAGCTGGCGCTCGACGTCGCCGAGAAGCTGTCGGCCGCGGGCGTCCGCGTCCTGGTGGACGACCGGGCCGGGGTCTCCCCGGGCGTGAAGTTCACCGACGCCGAGCTGATCGGCGTACCGCAGATCCTGGTGGCGGGCCGCCGCGCCGGCGACGGCGTCCTGGAACTGAAGGACCGCAAGACCGGCGAGCGCGAGGAACTGACGGTCGAGGACGCGATCGCCCGCCTGACCGCGTAGCACCGGACGAGGAGACGACGCCCCCGGGGGACTTTCCGGGGGCGTCGCGCCGTCACAGCCAGCCGGCGAACTCCAGCAGCAGTTCCGCGTCCTTCTCCCGGCCGACCCGGCGGGCCCGCACCCCGGACTCCACCGCCCGGAACAGCGTCCAGCCGCGCAGCCGCTCCTGGTCGACCTCCAGCGACTCGGCGAGCCGCTTGATCCGGCGCCGGGTGGTGGCCGGGCCGGACGGCGTCGCGATCAGGTCCTCCACCCGGTCCCGCACCAGCCTGGCCAGGTCGAAGGCGCTCTCGCCGACCACCGGGTCCGGGCCCACCGCGAGCCACGGCATCCGCTCCCCGGCGAGCACCTTGCTCTGCCGGAACGTGCCGTGCAGCAGCAGCTGCTCGGGCGGCGCGGCCAGCAGCTCCTCCCGGGCGGCGAGCGCCGACTCCACCAGGGGGGCCGCCTCCGGATCGGTCCCGGCACTCGCCCGCATCGCCGCCGCCTGCCGCGCGGTGCGCTCGGCGACGGTCTCGAAGACATGCCCGGCCGGCGGCTCCACCCACAGCCTGCGCAGCGTCCCCGCCGCCTCCAGCAACGCCTTCGCCTCCGGCAGCGACCGCACCGACACATCCGGATGCAGGCGCTCCAGCAGCAGCGCCCCGTCGTCCGCGTCGGCTTCCAGCAGCTGTACGGCGCCCAGCCCGGCCCAGTGCGCCAGCGCCGCCCGCTCGCTCTCCGGGCGGGCCCGGGGCGGCGCCAGCTTCAGCACGGCCGGCGTGCCGTCCACCCGCCGCACCAGCACGACAAGGCTGCTGCGCCCGCCCGGCACCTGCACCCGCTCGACGGTCAACTCGCGCCGGGCGACGGCCCGCTCGGCCGTCGCGGGCAGCCGCGCCAGCCAGTCGTCCCCGGCCGGTGCCGTCTCACCGAGCGCCCGCACCAGCCGCTGCGGCGCTTCGAAAGCCATGCGCGAGCCGTTCCCTTCCTGTCGAGTTCCGACGGACCCGTCGAGTCCTGCCGGGCGTGCCCGGAGCCCCGCGGGTCCTGTCGGTGCCGCCGTGCCGTCCGGGGCCTCCGGGTCCTGTCGGTCGGGCCCGTCGGCCCTGTCTGCTTCTGTCAGGGACCCTCTCCGGGGCCCGTCCGTTCCTGCTCCCCTGCCCGGCCGGGCGCCGGGCAACAGGCCCCTGCCGCAGGCCCTCTCGCGGTCCCGCCGCACGGCCCCGCACCGGCCCCGCCGTACCGCCGCCTAACGCGTCACCGACGCGGAGGCCGACGCCGGGATCGACGCGGACGGTGACGGAGTCGTGCCGGCCGCGCCCGTCTGTTCGCCGGACCGTTCGGCGAGCCCAGGGAAGGCTACGCTCTCCCCGCTCCAGCGCACCGCCCGCACCGTGGCCTCCCGCAGCGCCCCGGCCGCGTCGGCCCGCCGCGCGCCGGTCGCCGCCCGCACCAGGTCCGAGTACACCCCGGCCAGCCGCTCCTCCAGCCGCGCGGCCAGCCGTACCGCGGCCGTCCCGTCCGGAACCGGGAACGGCAGCGCGTACGCGGCGCTCGCGGCGACCGGTGTGCCGCCCAGGTCACGCACGGCGCGCACCAGCACGTCCCGGCGGGCCCGGTGGGCGTCGTACGCCGCCCGCGCCTCGCCCCGGCGCCGCTCGCCGATCCGTCCGCCGACGACGCCGTAGCCGTACACCGCCGCGTGCTCCGCCGCCAGCGCCGCCTGCAGCGCGGTCATCTCGGCCTGCTCCGTGCCGTCGCTCACCGGGCTCCCTCCGTCAGCAGATACGCGTGCGCGGCACCGGCCGCCGCGACCGACGCCAGCAGCCGCGCCAGCTCGCCCGGCGCCTTCAGCAGATCCTTCGCACGCTGGTCGGCGAGGGCCCGCTCGGCTGCCGCCAGCCCGGCCACGGCGTCCTTCTCGGCGGCCGGGACGGCAGTCGCGGAGGCCGACGCCGTGGCGGTCGGCGAAGCCGTGGCCGAGGCCGTCGTACCGTCCTCGAAGGCCGCCGCGTGGGCCGCGACCTGCGTCCGCAGCGGGCGCAGCCGGTCCGCCAGGGCGGGGTGCGCGGCGAGTACGGCGTCGTAGCGGGCCAGCAGCCCCCGGCTGTCCCGGGCCGCACGCGCGCGTGCACGCTCCGTGGCCGAGGGGCCGTCGTCGCCGGAGTCCGGGCCGGCCGAGCATCCCGCCAGCAGGGCGGCCCCGGCGGCCGAGGCGAGCAGGGATCTTCTGCGCGGTCCCGGGCGGGTGCGCGGGGGTGGGGGATACGGCACTGCGGACGTCCTCGGGAACTCGTGCGGAGGGAACGGCGAAGGAAGAGCGACCGGCGGGCGGGCCGCCCGTGATCACCGTACCCGCGCGCCCCGCGCGCACCACTCACCGGCACCGCCCGGCCACAGGTGTACGGCAACACCCCGCGCGACCGGATACCCTTTGACCAGACACGCGACCCATCCCACAACAGCACACGCGGCCGAGGAGTCACCCGGATGAGCACCACCCAGAGCGAGAGGCTGCGAGAGCTGCTGGAACCGCTCGTCACGTCCCAGGGACTGGATCTCGAAGAGATCGCCGTGGACTCCGTCGGACGCAAGCGGGTGCTGCGCGTGGTCGTCGACTCCGACACCGGAGCGGATCTGGACGCGATCGCCGATGTGAGCCGCGCGCTCTCGGCGAAGCTCGACGAGACCAACGCGATGGGCGACGCGGCGTACGACCTGGAGGTCGGAACCCCCGGCGCGGAGCGCCTCCTGACCGAGCACCGGCACTTCGTGCGCGCCACCGACCGGCTCGTGAAGTTCCAGCTCACGGAGGGCGGCGAGCTGATCGCCCGGATCCTGGAGGTCGACGAGGACGGTCTCGACGTCGAGGTCCCCGGGGTCAAGGGCCGCAAGGCCACCACCCGCAGACTCGGCTTCCCGGAGATCGACAAGGCGCGCGTGCAGGTCGAGTTCAACCGCAAGGACACCAAGAAGGACATGAAGGAAGAGGAGGAGGCGTAGCCGTGGACATCGACATGAGTGCCCTGCGGGGCTTGGTTCGGGAGAAGGAGATCTCCTTCGACCTGCTGGTCGAGGCGATCGAGTCGGCCCTCCTCATCGCCTACCACCGCACCGAGGGAAGCCGCCGACACGCGCGCGTGGAGCTCAACCGGGAGACCGGGCATGTGACCGTGTGGGCGAAGGAGGACCCCGAGGACCTGGCCGAGGGGCAGGAGCCCCGTGAGTTCGACGACACGCCGTCCGGTTTCGGCCGTATCGCCGCCACCACCGCCAAGCAGGTGATCCTGCAGCGGCTGCGCGACGCCGAGGACGACGCGACGCTCGGCGAGTACGCGGGGCGCGAGGGCGACATCGTCACCGGCGTGGTCCAGCAGGGCCGCGACCCGAAGAACGTGCTCGTGGACATCGGCAAGCTGGAGGCCATCCTGCCGGTGCAGGAGCAGGTGCCCGGCGAGACCTACGCGCACGGCCTGCGGCTGCGGTCGTACGTCGTCCGTGTGGCCAAGGGCGTCCGCGGGCCGTCCGTGACCCTCTCCCGCACCCACCCCAACCTGGTGAAGAAGCTCTTCGCCCTGGAGGTGCCGGAGATCGCCGACGGCTCGGTGGAGATCGCCGCGATCGCCCGTGAGGCCGGTCACCGCACGAAGATCGCCGTCCGGTCCACCCGCACGGGCCTGAACGCCAAGGGCGCCTGCATCGGCCCGATGGGCGGCCGGGTGCGCAACGTCATGGGCGAGCTGAACGGCGAGAAGATCGACATCGTCGACTGGTCGGACGACCCGGCGGAGATGGTCGCGAACGCCCTGTCACCCGCTCGGGTGAGCAAGGTGGAGGTCGTGGACCTGGCCTCCCGTTCCGCCCGGGTGACCGTGCCGGACTACCAGCTGTCGCTGGCGATCGGCAAGGAGGGCCAGAACGCCCGCCTCGCCGCCCGGCTGACCGGCTGGCGGATCGACATCCGGCCCGACACCGAGCAGGCCGGGGAATAGATCCAAGCCGTACGTCGCTGAGATCACGACAACAGCCGTTCGATTCTTGCCCCAAAGGGGTGAGGTCGGTACGGGGAGGTAGACTTAACGGTGTCTGGCCGGACGCACGCCCGAGCATGCCCTGAACGCACCTGTGTGGGGTGTCGGGAGCGGGCGGCCAAGAACGATCTCCTGCGGATCGTGAAGATCGAGGACGCCTGCGTCCCCGATCCTCGCGGTACGCTGCCCGGCCGGGGTGCATATGTACACCCCGCCCTGGTCTGTCTCGACCAGGCGGTACGCCGCCGGGCGTTCCCGCGGGCACTGCGCGCCCCGGGAGCGCTCGACACAAAGGCGTTGCGCCGGTACGTCGAGGAGACAACAGTTGCCGAGCAGGCAACGCCGTAAGACATGTCGTACGGAACACCGTGCGGCTTGGTACCTCGCGAGTCGAAAGCAGGTCGAGATTGCGATGAGCACTCGATGAGTACGCGATGAGTACGCCCATGAACTAGCGACGGTCCGGCTTCAACCCGGACCTCAAAGGAGCGAAGTGGCTAAGGTCCGGGTCTACGAACTCGCCAAGGAGTTCGGTGTCGAGAGCAAGGTCGTCATGGCCAAGCTCCAGGAACTCGGTGAATTCGTCCGTTCGGCGTCTTCGACCATCGAAGCGCCCGTTGTACGCAAGCTGACCGACGCCTTCCAGGGCGGCTCCGGCAAGTCCGCCGGCAAGCCCGCCCCGCGCAAGGCCGCCCCCAAGCCCGCCGCGCCCTCTCCGGCGCAGGCGGCACGTCCGGCTGCTCCGAAGCCGGGCGCCCCCAAGCCTCCGACGGCGCCCGCCGCCCCGCAGGCTCCGGCCGCCCCGTCGGCGCCCGTGTCGCCCGCGCCGGCCCCGGGCCCGCGTCCGGTGCCGGGTCCGAAGCCCGCGCCGCGTCCGGCTCCGGCCGCCCCGGAGTTCACCGCTCCGCCGGCCGCTCCGGCCGCGCAGACCCCGCAGGCTCCGGCCGCGCAGGGTCCGCGTCCGGGCGCCCGTCCCGGTGCCCCGAAGCCCGGCGGCCGTCCGGCCGGTCCGGGTCAGGGCCAGGCGTCCCGTCCGGGCCAGGGTGCTCCGCGCCCCGGTGGCCAGGCCCCGCGTCCGGGTGCCCGTCCGGCCGGTCCGCGCCCGGGCAACAACCCCTTCACCTCCGGCGGCAACGCCGGCATGGCCCGTCCGCAGGCCCCGCGCCCGCAGGGCGGTCCGCGTCCCGGCCCCGGCGGGCCCGGCGGCGCTCCCCGTCCGCAGGCGCCCGGCGCCCAGGGCGGCGGTCCGCGTCCGCAGGCTCCCGGCGGTCCCCGGCCGAGCCCGGCGGGCATGCCCCGCCCGCAGGGCGGCGGTCCGCGTCCCGGCCCGGCCGGCCCGCGTCCGAACCCCGGCATGATGCCGCAGCGTCCCGCTGCGGGTCCGCGTCCCGGCCCCGGTGGCGGCGGTCGCGGTCCCGGCGGTGCGGGTCGTCCCGGCGGCGCCGGTCGTCCCGGTGGCGGCTTCGCCGGCCGTCCCGGCGGCGGTGGCGCCCGTCCGGGTGGCGGCGGCGGCTTCGCCGGTCGTCCCGGTGGCGGTGGCGGCTTCGGCGGCGGTCCCGCCGGCGCTGGCGGCGGTGGCCGTCCCGGCTTCGGTGGCCGTCCCGGCGGTCCCGGTGGCCGTGGTGGCACGCAGGGCGCCTTCGGCCGTCCCGGTGGTCCGGCGCGTCGTGGCCGCAAGTCGAAGCGGCAGCGTCGCCAGGAGTACGAGGCCATGCAGGCCCCGAGCGTCGGCGGCGTGATGCTGCCGCGCGGCAACGGCGAGACCATCCGTCTCTCCCGCGGCGCGTCGCTCACGGACTTCGCGGAGAAGATCAACGCCAACCCGGCGTCCCTCGTCGCGGTCATGATGAACCTCGGCGAGATGGTCACGGCCACGCAGTCCGTCTCCGACGAGACGCTGCAGCTCCTCGCGGGCGAGATGAACTACGCGGTTCAGATCGTCAGCCCCGAGGAGGAGGACCGCGAGCTGCTCGAGTCCTTCGACATCGAGTTCGGCGAGGACGAGGGCGGCGACGAGGACCTGGTGGTCCGTCCGCCGGTCGTCACCGTCATGGGTCACGTCGACCACGGCAAGACCCGACTGCTCGACGCCATCCGCAAGACGAACGTCATCGCGGGCGAGGCCGGCGGCATCACCCAGCACATCGGTGCCTACCAGGTCGCGACCGAGGTCAACGACGAAGAGCGCAAGATCACCTTCATCGACACCCCGGGTCACGAGGCGTTCACCGCCATGCGTGCGCGTGGTGCGAAGTCGACCGACATCGCGATCCTGGTCGTCGCGGCCAACGACGGCGTCATGCCGCAGACGGTCGAGGCGCTCAACCACGCCAAGGCGGCCGACGTCCCGATCGTCGTCGCGGTCAACAAGATCGACGTCGAGGGCGCGGACCCGACCAAGGTGCGCGGTCAGCTGACCGAGTACGGCCTGGTGGCCGAGGAGTACGGCGGCGACACGATGTTCGTCGACATCTCCGCCAAGCAGGGTCTGCACATCGACAGCCTCCTCGAGGCCGTCGTCCTCACCGCCGACGCCTCGCTCGACCTGCGGGCCAACCCGAACCAGGACGCGCAGGGCATCTCGATCGAGTCCCGTCTCGACCGCGGCCGTGGTGCCGTGGCGACGGTGCTCGTCCAGCGAGGCACGCTGCGGGTCGGCGACACGATGGTCGTGGGCGACGCCTACGGTCGCGTGCGCGCCATGCTCGACGACAACGGCAACAACGTCGCCGAGGCCGGTCCGTCGACGCCGGTCCAGGTCCTGGGCCTGACCAACGTCCCGGGTGCCGGTGACAACTTCCTCGTGGTCGAGGAGGACCGTACGGCCCGCCAGATCGCGGAGAAGCGTGCCGCCCGTGAGCGCAACGCGGCCTTCGCGAAGCGCACGCGCCGCGTGTCCCTGGAGGACCTGGACAAGGTGCTGAAGGCCGGTGAGGTCCAGCAGCTGAACCTGATCATCAAGGGTGACGCTTCTGGCTCGGTCGAGGCCCTGGAGTCCTCGCTGCTCCAGCTGGACGTCGGCGAAGAGGTCGACATCCGCGTCCTGCACCGCGGCGTCGGTGCGGTCACGGAGTCCGACATCGACCTGGCGATGGGCTCCGACGCCATCGTGATCGGCTTCAACGTCCGCGCGGCCGGCCGCGCGGCGCAGATGGCCGAGCGCGAGGGTGTGGACGTCCGGTACTACTCGGTCATCTACCAGGCGATCGAGGAGATCGAGGCGGCCCTCAAGGGCATGCTCAAGCCGGAGTACGAAGAGGTCGAGCTGGGTACGGCGGAGATCCGCGAGGTCTTCAAGTCGTCCAAGCTGGGCAACATCGCCGGTGTCCTCATCCGGTCCGGCGAGGTCCGCCGCAACACCAAGGCCCGCCTCATCCGGGACGGCAAGGTGGTCGCGGAGAACCTCACCATCGAGGGCCTGCGTCGCTTCAAGGACGACGTCACCGAGATCCGCGAAGGCTACGAGGGTGGTATCAACCTCGGAAACTTCAACGACATCAAGGTCGACGACGTCATCGCGACGTACGAGATGCGCGAGAAGCCGCGGGCGTAACGCCCACGGTTCGTGCTGGCCGGCGGGACTGCGGTCCCGTCGGCCAGCACGCCGTTCCGGGGGCTCCGCCCCCGGAAAACGGGGGTCCGGAAGCGGAGCCCCCGGACGGCCCGCACAGCAGGCGGTGCCGAGGAAACCCTGTCGAGCCACCGGCAGGTACGCGGTACCGTTCTTGATGTCCCCGGCCACACGGACCCGGGGCCATCGATCCCGTACCGGCGGGTGAACCGGTTACACACATGTACGTGGGGACTCTGTCCTTCGACCTGCTCCTCGGCGACGTCCACTCGCTGAAGGAGAAGCGCTCCGTCGTCCGCCCGATCGTCGCCGAACTCCAGCGGAAGTACGCGGTGAGCGCGGCCGAGGTGGACCACATGGACCTCCACCGGCGAGCGATCATCGGCCTCGCCATGGTCTCCGGCGACGCGGCGCACCTCACCGACGTACTGGACCGGTGTGAGCGGCTGGTCGCCGCCCGCCCCGAGGTGGAGCTGCTGTCGGTGCGACGGCGGTTCCACGGCGACGACGACTGATCACAGAACACGAGCAAGAGAAAGAACGGGAGACGGACCAGTGGCCGACAACGCTCGGGCGAAAAGGCTGGCGGACCTCATCCGAGAGGTGGTGGCCCAGAAGCTGCAGCGCGGGATCAAGGACCCGCGGCTCGGCTCGCACGTCACCATCACGGACACCCGGGTCACGGGTGACCTGCGGGAGGCGACCGTCTTCTACACGGTCTACGGCGACGAAGAGGAGCGGAAGGCAGCCGCGGCGGGCCTGGAGAGCGCCAAGGGCATCCTGCGCTCCGAGGTGGGCCGCGCGGCCGGGGTGAAGTTCACGCCCACCCTGACCTTCGTCGCGGACGCCCTGCCGGACACCGCCCGGACCATCGAGGACCTCCTCGACAAGGCCCGGCAGTCCGACCAGAAGGTGCGCGACGCCGCCACCGGCGCCTCGTACGCCGGCGGCGCCGACCCCTACAGGAAGCCCGCCGACGACACCGACACGGACGGCGACGCCGCGGAATGACGCAGAAGCACACCACGCCCGACGGCCTCGTCATCGTCGACAAGCCGTCGGGCTTCACTTCGCACGACGTGGTCGCCAAGATGCGCGGGATCGCAAGGACCCGCCGCGTCGGCCACGCCGGCACCCTCGATCCGATGGCCACGGGCGTCCTGGTCCTCGGGGTCGAGCGCGCCACCAAGCTCCTCGGGCACCTCGCGCTCACGGAGAAGGAGTACCTGGGCACCATCCGCCTGGGCCAGAACACCGTCACCGACGACGCAGAGGGCGAGATCACCTCGTCCACCGACGCCTCCAGGGTGACCCGGGACGCCATCGACGCCGGTATCGCCAAGCTCACCGGCGACATCATGCAGGTCCCGTCCAAGGTCAGCGCCATCAAGATCGACGGCGTGCGGTCGTACAAGCGGGCCCGGGACGGCGAGGACTTCGAGATCCCCGCCCGGCCCGTGACCGTCTCCTCGTTCGCCGTGTACGACGTCCGGGACGCGGTCGCCGAGGACGGCACACCCGTGCTCGACCTGGTCGTGTCGGTGGTCTGCTCCTCCGGCACCTACATCCGTGCCCTCGCCCGTGACCTGGGCGCCGACCTGGGCGTCGGCGGCCACCTCACCGCCCTGCGCCGGACGCGCGTCGGGCCGTACAAGCTGGACGCGGCCAGGACACTGGACCAGCTCCAGCAGGAGCTGACCGTGATGCCGATCGCCGAGGCCGCGCAGGCGGCGTTCCCGCGCTGGCAGGTCGACGCCAAGCGGTCCCGGCTGCTGCTGAACGGCGTACGGCTGGAGATGCCCGACGCGTACGCGGGCGCCGGTCCCGTGGCCGTCTTCGACGCCGAGGGCCGCTTCCTGGCGCTCGTCGAGGAGCACCGGGGCAAGGCGAAGAGCCTGGCCGTCTTCGGCTGAGCCCCTTCCCGGCGGCTCCGCCTCTCGGCGGCTCCGCCCGAGCCGGCCCCGGACTGTCTGCCGTGGAGCGGCGGCCAGCCGGCCACGCGGCCGGCCCGGCCGCCGCTCCACGATCCCCCCTCGGTTCCCCCACCCCTAGGGTTATCCAGCAACGTCCGCCTATTCACCCGTCCGGGCAGGCGCTCGGAGTGAACCGGGGGAGCGGAAGGGGGCGCGTTCGCCGCACGATCTGTCCCGCCGATCATCGCGCGCCTACCGTCGAAGGTGAGGGCACGGGGACGGGCGGGGAGGTAGGGCCATGGCGGGACGGGGCCCGCGCACCGGAGGCGGGCGCCGGGAACAGCGGGGGCCTGCGGACGGGAAGCGCGCGTGCGGGGAGCGTACGTTCGGGGAGGCCGCACCCGGGGGCGACGGCACCCCGGGCGGCGGTGCCCGCGCCGGCACCGACCGCGCCGACGCCGCCCTCGTACGGATCCGGGACCTGGCCGGACGCCCGCGCGGCCTCGGCTTCCTCGCCGACCACGAGGGCACCCTGCTCACCAGCCACGAGGCCGTCGACGGCCTGCCCCGGCTGGTGCTGCACGCCGCCGGTGACCGCACCTGCGTGGTCGGCGCCGACGCCGTCACCCCGCTGCCCGGCCTGGACCTCGCCCTGGTGCGCACCGAGGGCCTCGATGCGGAGCCGCTGCCGCTGACCGTGCGGGAGCGGATCGACGCCGGTACGTACGTCCAGGTCGCCGCCGGCTGCTGGCGCGAGGCGCGGGTACTGGCCGCCACCCAGGTCACGTACACCGCCACGGACCGCTTCCACCTCCTGGACGACGCGCTGGAGCTGGCCATCGGCACGGCCGGCCGGGACGCGCTCCGGCTCGGCGGCGGCGCGGCCGGCGGTCCGGTGCTCGACGCCCGCACCGGCGCCGTCGTCGGCGTCCTCGGCACGGCCCTGCAGACCGACCGGCGCGATGCGGGCTTCGCGGTGCCGCTGAGGTCCGCCGACGGCGCGCTCGCCGCCCTGCTCGCCCGCAACGCGGCCACCGTGCCCGCCTACGGCGCCGACCTCAACCTCGCCGGCATCCTCCAGCTGACCACCACCTCCGTGGGCCAGGACGGCCCCCCGGGCGCCCTCACCGGCCACCCGGGCGCCGTCGAGCCGGTCGAACGCGCCAGCGTCGCCCGGGAGTTGACCGCCTTCGCCGACGGCGACCGGCCCGTCCTCGGACTCGTCGGCGCCCCGGGCAGCGGTCGTACGACGGAACTCGCGGCGCTCGCCGCCCGCCGCGCCCGTGGCGAGCGGCCCGCCCCCACGCTGTGGCTGCGCGGCGCCGACCTGATGGACGCCGACGGCTCGGTGGCCGACGCCGCCCGCCGCGCCCTGGCCCGTGCCGCCCGGATCGTCGCCGCCTCCCGCTCCGTCCGGCCCGACGACCTCGGCGATGTCACCCCGGAACACCTGGCCCGCCTCGCCGCCCGCGCCGGCCGCCCGCTCCTGCTCCTCCTCGACGGCCCCGAGGAGATGCCCCCCGTCCTCGCCCACCGCCTCCCCGAGTGGGCCCGGGGCACGGCCGACTGGCTGCGCGAGACGGGCGCCCGCCTCGCGGTGGCCTGCCGCGAGGAGCACTGGGAGCGGGCCGGAAGCGTGTTTCCCGGCGAGCTGCTGCACGTCCCGGCGGGTGACGGGGACGGGCGCACTCCGGCCGCCCCCGTCGCTCCGCACCCGGTCCTGGCCCGCCCGGGAGACCCGGTTCCCGCTCCTGCGCCGGCCGGTCCGGCCGCCGACCCGCTCCCTCCCTGTCTCCGGCTCGGTGATCTCACCGCCGGCGAGGGGGAGCGGGCCCGGGCCCGTTACGGGATCCCGGACGGCGTGCTCGGGGAACGGGACGCGCGGCATCCGCTCACCCTCCGGCTGGTGTCCGAGGTCCGGGCCGCCGTACCCGACGCCCCGGCCGCCGGGCCCGTCGACCGGCACGACGTCTTCGCCGCCTACCTCGATCTGATGTGCCTGCGCGTCGCGGTCCGGCTCGCCGCGGCCGGCGGCCTGCGCGGTACGGCCGTACGACGGCTCGCCGCGCGGGTGGCCGGGCAGGTGCACGAGGCGGCCCGGCGCAGCCTCGGACCGGGGCAGGGGGAGCTGGACCGGGAGTCGTTCGAGGCCGTGTTCCCCTGGGGCCTCGCCCCGGCACGGCTCGGCGGCGGCACCGGCTGGGCCTCCGCCGTCCTCACCGAGGGCCTCCTCGTCCCGGCCGGCGGCGGCTACCGCTTCGCCCACGAGGAGCTGGCCGACTGGCTCCAGGGCATGCACCTGGACCTGGACGAGGCCCTGCGAGTCCTGGTGCACCGCACCGCCGAGCCGCTGCCAGCCGGGCGCGAGCCCCGGCCCGTGCCGGTGCCGCACCACCGCGTCGGCCCTGTCGTCCAGGCCCTGCTGCTCCTCGCCCGCCAGTACGGTCCGCGTCAACTCTCCCTGCGGCTGCGGGAATTGGCCGACGCCCTGGACCGCGACACCGGTTCCTGGTGGGCCGCCCGGCTGCTCGCCCGTACCCTGCTCCAGGTCCCGGACGTGACGCCGTACACCGAAGTGCTGCGGCTGCTCGCCGACCGGGTCGTCGCCTGGCGCCGCACCCAGCGGCCCGTGCCCGCCGAGTTCGGCCCCGCCTTCTGGACCGCCCTGCCCCTCCCCGACGCCGAGCGCCTCGACCTGCTGCGCCGGCTCGTGCTCGCGGACCCGGCACCGCCCGCGACGGGCGACCGCTACCTGGACGCCGTCGCCGGACTGCTCGCCGCCGCACCGGACGCCGTACAGCCCCTGCTCACCCGCTGGTTCACCGACGAGCGGCCGTTGCCCGCGACCCCGCACGCCACCGTGGCCACCGCCGCGCAGGCGCTGCTGCACACCCACCGGCACGGCTCCCTGGACGACCTCACCGAGGTGCTGGTGGCCTGCGCGCACCGGCGCGCCGACGAGCTGCTCGCCGTCCTCGCCGAGGAGGAGCCGTCGGCCGTCTGCCGGGCGGTCGACCGCTGGGCGCACGACGAACGCCCCGCCCGCCGGGTGGCCGCGGTGGCGTTCGGCCTGCGCACGGCGCCGCACGTCCGCTCGGACGCGGACCGCGGGCTGCTGCGCTACGCCGCCCTCGCCCTGCTCGCCCGCCCCGCCGACTGCACCCTGCACGGCGGCGCCCTGGCCCTGCTGGTCCGCGACCCGCAGACCCGCGACCGGCATCTGACCGCGGCCCTGCGGCACTTCGCGGACGGCGACCCGCAGTTCCCGCCGAGCGCCCTGGTCCCGGCCCTGACCACACACCCGGAACCCGTCCTGGAGGCCTTCCGCGCCCGGCTGCGCGCCCCGGACGCCGGCGGCCCGGAGACCGGAGCGGCCCTGCGCACCCTCGCCGACGTCACCACCCCGGCCCTGGCCCGCCGGGTCGCCGCCCTGGTCCGGGAGGCGGTGGAGCTGCGCCCGGAGACCGCCGGGCACGTCGCCGGCTACGTCGACCGCCGTCTCGAACAGGGCCCCACCGCCCGCCCGGTCCTGCTGCCCCTGGTCACCGGCCTGCTGGACGGCGGCCCGGAGCAGGTCCGGGCCGCCCTCGCCACCGTCCTCGCCGCCGCCGGCACGCCCGCCTCCCGCCCGCTCCGCCGCGAGCTGCTCGAGTTCCTGCTCGCCCGGGAGCGGGACCCGGCCGTCCTGGACGCCGTCCTGCACGCGGCGGCGGAGCATGCCGGGGAGGAGGAGGTCCGGGGCCTCGTCCACCGCACCGGCCTGCTCCTCGTCCGCACACCCGAGGGCGCCACCCGGTTCGACCGCGGCCTGGTCGACCTCGGCCGCCACGTGCCCGGCTTCGCCGCCCGCATGGCCCGCTGGCTGACCGACACCCCGGACGACTGGGCCGCCGTGGTGGGCCCCAGCACCCGCCGCATGATCGAGAATCTGGCGGGCGTGCGGGTACCGGCCTGAGAGTGGGTACGGGGCGATCATGTACCGGCCTGAGCGGGTACGGGGCGTACGCGCACCGGCCCGAGCGGCGGCGGGGAACGTGCGCCCCGTCACAGCCCCTATGCCGATGCTGGCACGGGGCACCCGGCATGGCACCCTTAGACCTGCACCACGAGGTCAAGGTAGATACGGACAAGGGTTCGAGGAGCGGTCACAGTGCAGCGCTGGCGTGGCTTGGAGGACATCCCCCAGGACTGGGGGCGCAGCGTCGTCACCATCGGTTCCTACGACGGCGTCCACCGCGGCCACCAGCTGATCATCAAGCACGCGGTCGACCGCGCCCGCGAACTGGGTGTCCCGGCCGTCGTGGTCACCTTCGACCCGCATCCCAGCGAGGTCGTCCGCCCCGGCAGCCACCCGCCGCTGCTCGCCCCGCACCACCGCCGTGCCGAGCTGATGGCCGAGCTGGGCGTCGACGCGGTCCTGATCCTTCCCTTCACCACCGAGTTCTCGAAGCTCTCGCCCGCGGAGTTCGTGGTGAAGGTCCTGGTGGACAAGCTGCACGCCAAGGCGGTCGTGGAGGGCCCGAACTTCCGCTTCGGCCACAAGGCGGCCGGCAACGTCGAGTTCCTCACCGAGCAGGGCAAGGTCTACGACTTCGAGGTCGAGGTCGTCGACCTGTACGTCACCGGTGAGGCCGGCGGCGGCGAGCCGTTCTCCTCCACGCTGACCCGCCGCCTCGTCGCCGAGGGCGATGTCGAGGGCGCCCGCGAGATCCTGGGCCGCCCGCACCGGGTGGAGGGCATCGTCGTCCGCGGTGCCCAACGCGGCCGGGAGATGGGCTTCCCGACGGCCAACGTCGAGACGCTCCCGCACACCGCGATCCCCGCCGACGGCGTGTACGCCGGCTATCTGCACGTCCAGGGCGAGGCCATGCCGGCGGCGATCTCCGTCGGCACGAACCCGCAGTTCGACGGCACCGAGCGCACGGTGGAGGCGTACGC
The DNA here is from genome assembly GCF_040645635.1 of Streptomyces sp. NPDC046727. Lineage (NCBI taxonomy): Bacteria > Bacillati > Actinomycetota > Actinomycetes > Kitasatosporales > Streptomycetaceae > Streptomyces > Streptomyces sp. NPDC046727. Next base: position 36,366 of record NZ_JBEYYR010000015.1, on the reverse strand, counting down.
CATCGACCGCGTCGGCCTCGACCTGTACGGCCTGCACGTCGCCGTCGACTTCCTCGCGTACGTGCGCGGCCAGGCGAAGTTCGAGTCGCTGGAGGCGCTGCTGGAGCAGATCGCCGCGGACGTGAAGCGCTGCCGGGAGATCGTGGCGGCGGAGGAGTAGACCTCGTACCGCCCAGAGTGCGAAGGGCGGCCGGTGCGATGAGCACCGGCCGCCCTTTTCAGTGGGTCCCTACTGCTGGGGCGGGGCCTGCGGGGGCTGCTGCCCCGGCTGCGGGTAGCCCGGCTGCTGCACCCCCGGATACGGCTGCTGCTGCCCCTGCTGCTGCGGCGGATACGGCTGCTGCGGCGGGGCGTACGGCTGGCCGGGGGCCGGGGCCTGCGGGTACGGCTGTCCCGGTGCCTGCGGATACGGCTGCCCGCCGCCGTACAGCTGCTGGCCCGGCATGGGCTGGCCCGGCATCTGCTGACCCGGCATCGGCGGGGCGGCCACCGGCGGCGGGTTGCCGTCACTCGTCCACAGGCCGTGCGCCTGCTGGTGCCGGGTGAAGTCCTCGGCGACCATCGCGGCGAGGTTGAAGTACGCCTCGCGCGTCCGCGGCCGCATCATGTCGAGGTCGACCTCGGCACCGGCGGCCAGATGCTCGTCGAAGGGCACGACGATGACCCCGCGGGTCCGGGTCTCGAAGTGCGACACGATGTCCTCGACCTTGATCATCTTGCCGGTCTCGCGGACCCCGGAGATCACGGTGAGGGACCGCGAGACCAGGTCGGCGTACCCGTGCGCGGACAGCCAGTCCAGCGTCGTACTGGCGCTGCTCGCACCGTCCACGGACGGCGTGGAGATGATGATGAGCTGGTCGGCGAGGTCGAGCACGCCGCGCATGGCGCTGTACAGCAGGCCGGTGCCCGAGTCGGTCAGGATGACCGGGTACTGCCGGCCGAGGACGTCGATCGCCCGCCGGTAGTCCTCGTCGTTGAACGTGGTCGAGACGGCCGGGTCCACGTCGTTGGCGATGATCTCCAGACCCGACGGTGCCTGGGAGGTGAACCGCCGGATGTCCATGTACGAGTTGAGGTACGGGATCGCCTGGACGAGGTCACGGATGGTGGCCCCGGTCTCCCGGCGCACCCGTCGGCCGAGCGTACCGGCGTCCGGGTTGGCGTCGATGGCGAGGATCTTGTCCTGTCGCTCGGTGGCGAGGGTGGAGCCGAGCGCGGTCGTCGTGGTCGTCTTGCCGACGCCGCCCTTGAGGCTGATGACCGCGATCCGGTAGCAGGACAGCACCGGCGTACGGATCAGCTCCAGCTTGCGCTGCCGCTCGGCCTCCTCCTTCTTGCCACCGATCTTGAACCGGCCGCCCGCCGCGGCGGGCCGCCCGCTCTTCGCCTTCTGCCGCTTGTTGTTGAGCAGCCGGTCCGAGGACAGCTCCACGGCCGCCGTGTAACCGAGCGGCGCGGCACCGGGGTTGGTCGGCTGCCGCTGGTCATGCTGCACGGCCTGCGGCCACGCGGCACCGGACCGGGGGTCGACCGGGGCCTGCGCCGCCTCGGGGGCGGGCGCGGGGGCGGCGGAGCCCGGGGTGTGCGGGGGCTGGGGGAAGCCGTAGCCGCTGGGCTGGGCCGGGGGGTTGGGCGTTCCCGGCTGGGGGAAGCCGTAACCGCTCGGCGGAGTGGGCATGTTGGGGTTCGGCTGGGGAGCCGGGGGCTGCGGGAAGCCGTAACCGCCGGGCTGGGCCGGAGGGGTGGGCCCGCCGGGCTGCGGGAAGCCGTAACCGCCGGCCGGCGTGGGGCCGTTGGGTGCCGTGGGGCCGTTGGGGAACGGCTGCGGCCCGGCGGCGGGTGCGGCGGGCGCGGTGGGCTGGTTGGGCTGCCCGGGCTGGTGCGGCTGGGCGGCCTGGTTCGGCTGGTGCCACGCGGCGGGTGCGGGCTGCGGGGCCTGCGGCTGGAACGGCGGCTGCTGACCGGGCACACCGGCGGGGCCCTGCCCAGCCGCCGGCTGCGGCTGCTGACCGGGCATCGGTCCGGGCGGCTGCGGGGCGGCCTGCTGCGGCGCGGGCTGTGCGGGCCACTGGGCCGCGGGAGCCGGTGCGGCGGGCTGGTACGAGGGCGGCAGCGGGGGCAGCCCGTTCTGCGGCGCGGCCGGCGGCGGGGTCCAACCGGGCTGGGCGCCCTGGGGAGCCGGGGGAGCGGGCGGCGCGGCGGGGTCCGGGGCAACGGGGCCGGGCTGGGCCACGGGGGCGTGCGGGAAGCCGTAGCCGCCCGGCTGGCCGGTGGCGGGCTGGGCGGCCGCGGGCAGCGGCTCACCGGTCTGCGGGGTACCCGTCTGCTGGACGTCGGCCTGCTGGACGTCGGCCTGAGGGGCGTCCGTCTGCTGGGCGTCCGTCTGCGGGGCGTCCGTCTGCTGGGCGTCCGTGTGTGGTGCGGCAGTCTGCTGGTCAGCGTCGGCCGAGGCGCCGTCACCCGGGACGCTGTCCTCCGGCGCACCCTGCTGAGCCACGCTGCCCTCGGCGTCCGAGGACTCCGACGCGTCGGACTGCGCGGCGTCAGCGGAGCCCTCTCCGCCCTCGCCCTGCTCGGCGCCGTCCTCCTCCGCGGCCGTCGGCTCAGCGGCGGCCGGCTCCACGGCTCCCGGCACGACCGAGCCCTCGGCCCCGTCCGCCGGACCGCTCTCGCTCTGCTCCTGGTCCCCGTCGGACGCGGAACCGGCGGAGACGGCGCCCTCCGTCACCGCGCCCTCTCGCGCGGAAGCCTCACCACCGGACTCCTCCGCACCGGCGGTGGTTCCCGTACCCGTGTCGTCCGCCGGACCCGAGCCCTCCGCGGAGCCCTCGCCCCCGGACTCGGCCGGCTTCGCGGCGGCTGCCTCGCGCTCGGCGATCTCGGCCATCTGGCGCTTCAGCGCGACGGCGGAGAACCGCATGGTCGCCCCGCTCTCCAGGTCCCCGCTGTCCGTCTCCGGCTCGACCACGGGGGAGGCGGCCGGCGTCTCCTGCTGGGCCGGCTGCGGCTGCTGCAGCTCGAAGCCCTCGGGCAGCCGCGGCATCGGGACAGGGCTGCCGACCGGCGGCGCGGGCGGAGCCGGGGGAGCGTACGGAGCCCCCTGCGGAGGAGTGAACGACGCACCCTGCGCCGGACCGTACGGAGTCTCCTGCGCCGGACCGTATGCGGTCCCCTGCGATGGAGTGAACGGAGTGCCCTGCGGCGGCGTGCCCGTCGGCTGGGTGGCCGGCGGCGTCACACCCGGAACCGGCGCCGGCGGCGTCGCACCCGGAGCGGGCGAGCCCGCCGGGAACGGCGCCCCGGAAGCGGCAGCGGCACCCGGAGTGCTCGCGGCACCCGAGTCGCCGGCAGCCTCCGAGCCACCGGTCGCGCCGAAACCGCCCACGCCGCCCGCTCCGCCCGCCGTACCGGACGCGTTCTGCGTGTACCAGGCGGGGGGAGCGTAGTCGATGGTGAACTCGCCGGTGGTCTCGACGGCCTCCGCGTCGGGCTGGTCATCGCCGGGTGTGTCCCAGCCCCCGCGCATCCCGTCCCGATCGCTGCTCACAGTTCCTCCTGGTGTGGTCGAGCACCCTCATGCCGTGCCGGGGCGACCATGTCGTGTCGTACCGAGTCGTCCGTAGTCGTTCGGGGCAGGCCGATTCACCGGCCCTCCCCCCGGGACACCGACGCCCGGTCCACCGGTCCTGTCATCGCGCCCGCTCCCAGCCTAATCACCACGAGCCACACCTCGGCAGGCCCGCCCACCTTCCGCACGCGCCCACCAGGCCACCGCGCGCCCGCCGACACCGTCCGCGCCCCGCGCAGCCGTACACGACACCACGAACAAAAGGGACAGGTAAGGGCAGTTCAGTCCATCCGGCGCGGTGTGCCCAGCAATCCGACCTCGGAGTCGGTGGGTTGCGTCAGCACGTACTGCCGGTCACGGTCGGTGCACCACAGCGTGACACCGTCGGGCAGCCCCGGCAGCGACTCCACCTCGGTCCGCGACAGCCCCATCGTGCGGCCCAGTTCGGCCGCCTCGTCCGGCGAGACCCGCTGGATGCCCGCGAGCCGTGCCTGCCGCAGCAGCCGGGGCGCGACCGGGCTCAGGTACGGCAGCAGCGTCAGCACCGACTGCCAGGGTCCGGAGACCACCCGGCCGCGCGGGGGCCGCATACCGCAGTCCCGCACGACCAGCACCGGCGTACCCGCGGAGGCGCCCTGCGGCGGCACCCGCCCGACCTCGTACACCGACAGGCCGTTCTGCCCGCCGCCCATGGCGTGCACCATCTGCATCCAGGCCTGCGGCCGGCCCGTCTCCACCGCCACCCGGGCGCCGGTGGCCGCCGACCGCAGCGCCAGCACCTGCGCGGTCCACAGGCCGCCGATCAGGACGACGTCGTACGGCGTGGGCCGGTTGATGCCCAGCACGGCCGGCTGCCCCTCGGAGTCGACACCGGCCACCACCCCGTCGTCCCCGATGGGCAGGGCGAGCGCGTCCAGCTGCTGCACGGACAGTCCGTGCCGGCCGTGCCGGGGCCCGATCAGGCCGAGCCCGTGCCGCAGCCGGTCGACCGTCCGCCGCGGTCCGGACGGCTCCTGCGCCCCTTGCGCAGCCGTACCCGGCGGCATCGCCGTCGTCGGGATCGTCGTCACCGCGCACCTCCGAGGGGCAGAGTGGCCAGCATGCCGGGCAGTTGCTCGCGGTCCAGGCGGGCCAGGCCCGCCCCGGACTGCCGGGCCGCGCCCTCCAACGCCCGCCGCGCCGCCACGAGTTCGTCGTCGCTGCGCCCGGTCACCCGCAGGTGCCCGCACAGCGACACCTCCTGCCGCTCCCCGCGCGCGAGGGTGAGACTGAAGGTGGTCGCCAGGGCCGGTATCGCCGTGACCCGGGCGACGAACTGCGGCAGGGACTCGGCCCGGCCGCCGCCCAGCTGGGGCCAGCGCCGCACCCAGTACGTCGTGTGCCGCCGGTTGTCGCAGCGCCAGCTGCGCCCGGACTCCTCCGTGCGCCGCTCCCGGGTCTCACTGCGCCCCGCCTCGGCGGTGACCAGCGGATTGGCGCAGGCCGAGGTGGCCAGGGCGGAGACCAGCTCCTCCTCGTCCAGCACGCGCGCCCGGAACCCGGCGCCGGTCAGCCGGCTCGCCAGATGGTCCGCGGCCCGTACGACGCACTTCTGCGCACCCGTGAGGCCGCCGCCGCGCGCGGCCACGGCCTCCGTGCACAGCTCGGGGTCGAGCTTCAGCGCGATCCAGGTGATGCGCACGGCAGGGGCGCCGGTCTGCTCCTGCAACGGAAGGTAGTTGGCGACGGCCACGGACTGCTGGGGCAGGTGCAGCGCGGGCGCCGGCTGCGTGTGCAGGACTATCTGCGCGGACTCCAGACGGATCCCGTCCACCTCCAGCGCGTCCCGCACCAGGCCCAGCGGCAGCGGCTGGCGGCTCCGCTCGGCCCGCAGCGCGGTCGCGTCGGCCTCCACCTGGAGCACGGCCGTGACGAACGTCCCGTCGCCGACGATGCCGGCCGGCCGCCGGTCACGCGCGCCGTACGAGTACGTCCGCAGGGCCGGCTCGCACTCCACCGCCGGGACCAGTCCGGGCTCCGTGCCCGGCGGTATCGGGGTGTTCGCGGCCCGCTTCTGACGCGCCCGCAGCTCCCGCGCGGTGGCGAGCCACTCCGGCAGGGACCGGCCCCGCCGCCGTACGAAGGCCAGCAGGACCAGCACCAGCGCGACCACCGCGGCCGGCACCAGGGCCGCCATGCCGACGACCCAGCCGGCGAGCAGCACGGCCGCCGCCAGCTCGACCATCACGAGCCGTTGCAAACGGAACGAGCCGGCCTGGCCCGGCCGTTGCCTGAGGCCGAGCGTGACCTGCTGCCGCTCCGCGCCGCGCCCGGCGGACGTCCCGCGCGGCGGCGTCCCGGACCCGGCCGCGCGACCTTGTGCCGCCGACCGGCCGCGCGCTCGCGTCCGCGTTCCGGAAGCCATCACTCCATCCCCCCGATTTGCTCACAACTCGCTGGAACCAGGCCACTGAACAAGGCCCTTGAGGGCCCAGGTACCCTACCCGCTCCACGAGACCCGCTCCGTACCAGGCATAGTAGGGGCCGGGTCCGACAACGGAGGGCGGGGGAGCAGGTCCCCGGGCGCACTCCGCGTGAGACACGGGGAGAAACGGGCACAGATGGCATCTCGGCGGGATCAACTCAACGCCTACACCTTCGCGAAGCGCCGCATGCTCGCGTCGTTCGTGCAGTCGTCACCGGATGCCTCCGACGAGGGGGCGCCCCGGCCGCTGCGCGCCATCCTGCCCGGCGCGATCGTCGCCGCGGTCGTGCTGGCGGCCTTCGGCGCGTGGGGCATGTTCAAGCCGACGGCACCGGAGGGCTGGGACAAGCCGGGGCAGAAGGTGATCATCGCCAGCAAGTCCACCACCCGGTACGTGGTGCTGGAGACGAAGCACAAGGTCCAGCTGCACCCGGTGCTCAACATGGCGTCCGCCAAGCTCGTCCTCGACAGCCAGAGCGACGTCGACGTCGTCACCGTCGACGAGTCGATCCTGGACAACGGCAAGATCCCGCACGGGGTCACCATCGGCATCCCCTACGCCCCCGACCGGCTGCCCTCCGGGCAGGAGGCCGGCGCGGCCAAGGAGTGGGCCGTCTGCGAACGCCCGAGCGGCAGCGGCAGCTCCATCCAGAAGGCCGCGTTCGTCCTGGCCGACCGGGACCAGGACAAGCTGCGGGACACCAAGGAGAAGCTGCACGGCGGTGAACTCCTCTACGTCACCACCCCGGAGAAGAAGCAGTACGTGGTCGACGCCACCGGCTGGGCCTACCCGGTGGACGCCTCCGACAGCCTGCTGCTGCAGACCATCGTGGGCGCGGACCGCACCCCGCAGCAGGTGAACAAGGCGTGGATCGAAACCCTGCACCAGGGCGACCCGATCAGCTTCCCGCCGATCACCGGCACCCCCGGCACCGCCGCCGGCGCCCCCGGACAGCTGGACACACAGGCCAACCGCGTCGGCATGGTGCTCAGGGCACCGGTCAACGGCAAGGAGCAGTACTTCGTCGTCCTGCCCGGCCGGGTCGCCCCCGTCTCCGACTTCGTCGCCGAGCTCCTCCTGGTCAGCGAGAACCTCGTCAAGCTCGGCCAGGCCGGGCACCCCCAGGAGGTCAGCGCGGGCGCCATCACCCGGGGCGAGCCGTTCGCCGCCGACCACAAGTGGCCCACCCAGAAGCCCAGCGCGGTCAACGACCCCTCCACGGCCGACGGCAGCCGCAACACCGTCTGCAACGTCCTGCACCACGTCGACCCCGACAACGGCGACACGACCCTGAGCACCTGGGCCGGCACCGACTTCCCGGCGGTCCTGCCCACCGGCTCCTCCAGCGCGTACGTCACCGCCGGCTCCGGCCAGCTCTACCGCCAGTTCCAGGGCAGCGAGACCACTGTCGGCGGTGTGTTCCTGGTCACCGACACCGGGCTGCGCTACGCCCTGCAGTCCAACGACGACAGCGCCACCGACGACAAGGGCATCGGCATGTCGGCCAAGAAGAGCAAGCAGCTCCAGCAGGAGGCCAAGCTGGCGCAGACCCGCCTCGGCTACGCCGGCGTGAAACCCGCCCCCATCCCCGCGCCCTGGTCCAAGTTCCTGCCGACCGGCCCCCGCCTGTCGACCGCGGCGGCCCGCCAGCCGCAGGGCTCCTGAGGGGTACGGCGATGCTCCCGAGGGGTACGACGATGACGCCCACGCTCCGCACCCGGACGACCCTGGCCACGGCCCTGGCCATGACCGCCACGCTGGTCGCCGCACCCGCGGCCACGGCCGACCCGGCCTCCGACCAGTGCACGTTCTCCAGGACGAACCACAAGTACACGGGCACACCCTGGGCGCTGCAGCGCGTCAACCTCGACGAGCTGTGGAGTCAGTCCAAGGGCAAGGACGTGAAGGTCGCCGTCATCGACACCGGCGTCGACACGGCCAACCCGCAGCTCTCCAAGGCCGTCGCCGCGTCCCTGGGCGCCAACTTCCTGCCCACGAAGGACAAGAAGGGCCAGCCCATCGACCGCGGCAACGCCAAGGGCACGACCGACACGGTCGGCCACGGCACGCGCGTGGCCGGCATCATCGCGGCCCGCCCCATGAAGGGCACGGGCTTCGTCGGCCTCGCCCCCGAGGCCACGATCATCCCGATCAAGCAGAACGACGCGGAAGGCCACGGCACGGCCGCCACTCTCGCCGACGCGATCCGGCACGCGATCAAGGAGAAGGCCGACGTCATCAACATCTCCCAGGACACGGCCAACGCCATCGCCCCGGACGACGACCTGCAGCGCGCGATCAACGAGGCACTGGCGGCCCGGATCGTCGTCGTCGCCTCGGCGGGCAACGACGGCCTGGGCGGCAACGTGAAGAAGACGTACCCGGCGTCGTTCGACGGCGTCCTCGCCGTAGCCGCCTCGGACCGCAACAACGAACGCGCGGCCTTCTCCCAGTCCGGCGACTTCGTCGGCGTGGCGGCCCCGGGCGTCGACATGATCTCCACGGTCCCGAAGGGCGGCCACTGCTCGGACAACGGCACGAGCTTCTCCGCCCCCTACGTGGCGGGCGTGGCCGCACTGATCAAGGCCAAGCACGACGACTGGACACCCCGCGAGATCGTGGCCCAGATCGAACAGACCGCCGAACGCTCCATCGCTGGCCACGACCGCCTGGTCGGCTGGGGTGTGGTGGACCCGGTCCGCGCCCTCACCGAGGACGATCACCCGATCGAGTCCCCCCACCCCGACGCGGGCCTCACCCATGCGGAGGCCCCCACCCCCGCCGAACTCACCCTCGGCGAAACCCCCCAGGAACGCACGGCCCGCATCGCGACGTACGTCGCGGTAGGCGTGGCGGTCCTGGTGGCGGGGCTGGGCGGAGGAGCGGTCGCCCTGCGGGACGCCCGACGCAGGCGCAGGGCCCTGGGGGGCAGGGCATGAGGCGTCAGGGGAACTGACCAGCGCGGTCAGGGCGCCACGGACGCCCTGGACGGCGACGTCGCCCACGCCGGCCCCACGAAGGCATACCCACGGACTCCGACACGGTGAGGCGCGACGAGGGCGGCCGTCTTCAGCGTGACGAGCCGGGCGGGGGAGTGCTGAGCGGGCAGACCCCCTATGGGCACCGTCCGTCGGCCACAGCGGCTGCGTAGGCCTCGATGAGGCGGCGCACGTCCGACGCGTCCGAGCCGCCCTTGATCCGCACGGGTGGCCCAGTGGGAGCTGTCCGCCGAGACGGCACCGGGACATTCGACGAGTCCTACGGCGCCTGTCGCGGAGTAGATGACGCGACCACCGTCCGCGGTCGCATCAGTCGGCTCCACCCCGACGGCGGACATGGCGACGTCTCTCGCGGAGGTGCCCGACCCGCGCTTCTCCACACTGCTGGAGAACACGGTCTTCCCGTCGACGACAAGCCGGCAGCGCTCGACCCCGACCGCGGATACCGTGGCGCGCGGGCGCCGACCGGGAACAGGCGGCCACCGCGCTGGCCAAGAGGACAGCGACGAGGAGTACACCGGCACGCTTCCTGACTTCGCCGCTCCTGCCGTTCAGCTTGTGGGCGCCTTGATCGCCGCCGATGGCGTCTTGCCCGCCTGAGCTTCTTCGGCTCGCTTCGCGAAAGCATCGGCGAACTGCGTGAGGAAGGAATCCGTCATATCGACCTGGGGAGCCGATGTGGCCATGGACAACGTGATGACGCTGCCCACTCGTACCAGGATCATCAGAGTCTTCGACCCCTCAGCCGCCGATGGACCCAACCCGACCACCGCACTCCGCTGATCGCCGAGTTGGCCGGCCGAGGTGGCCTTCGGCTGCAGTATCTGTTGCTTCCATATCTTCCAGACGGTCCCGTACGCGGACTTGGCTGTGGCCTCGTCACGGTACGTCTGAACGATGAAGTCGACGCTCGGCTTCTTCTGCCGGTAAAGACCCGAAGCGCCGATGAAGCGGACCTGCGCGCAGGAGTCTTGTGCTCCCTCCTTGAAACACCGACCGAATCCCATCGCCTTCTCCTTCTTCAGCGAGAAGACGACAGGTTCCACGGTGTTTTGCCATCCCGGCACGGATGCGGCATCCGGCAGCACCGCCCTCGCCTGACCGGCATCGAGAGAGACAGATTCTCCGGATTCCCCGCCACCGCATCCGCTCAGCAACGCCAGGCAGGCCGCGATGGCCAAGCCCGCCTTACGAGCATTCATCGGACCGCCCAACGGCTTCTGTGAACGCGGTCGCCAACTTCTTCATGGCGGCAGTGTCGCCACGGTCGGGGTCGCTGAGCTGCACGGAGGTGTACAGCAAGTGCCGTGTGTGATCGCGGTTCTTGCAGCCTTTGACCAACTTGACTGCTCCACTGCCGGTGTAGAAGAAGTCGTCGTCGGTCGACTGCGCGGACTTATCCGTCTGCGGGTTGGCCAATACGACAGTTGAGACGTCCACGTCCTCCTCCCACCACTGGAGATTCGCCATCAACGCCCATTTGCCGTCGACATCAACTCGGCAGAGTTTCCTGGAAGGCACCGGGCGCGTTTCCACGACCCTGACCTTCTTGCCCGCCGGTAGGAAGGGGGAAAGGAGGCCCGAGTCCACCGGCATGCCACAAAGAGCTCTGGGCACGTCGTACTCCTTCTTTGCCACCGGCTCCGAGCACCCGGAGATCAATCCGAGCACGGTAACGGCCACTGCGGCTGCCGTGGCTCGCCGGGCAAACGCGCATCCGGCCTTCTTCGGTCCGTTCGATGTCGCCATCAGATGTCCGTTACGAGCTCGGGTCCGACTTGCCGCATGTAGGAGCCACCTTCCATGTATCCCTTGGAGGAGGAGTCCTCCGCCCACGTGGACACGTCGTCACCATGCGGGAGGTGGTACGCCCTGGCTGCGTTGAAGGCAGCCTTCCTGGTGTACTTGATGTTGTTTTCGTTGCCGAGTTGCCAGTCCTTGCCCATCTGGTTGCCGGCGTTATCTTTCGCGCTACCCTCGGCGTCCTTGAAGAGTTCCTCCAGCATCATGCTGGTGGCGGTTCCGGCAGCACCACCCACTCCAGCGCCGACCGCCGGAGACGCGATGTAGGAGGTGCCGACGCCAATGCCGGTACCGACAGTTCCGGACAGCAAGTTCTTCCATTGGGCAACCGAGTGGTCGAAGTCCTTGTCCTTGGCATCGGCTGGTCCTGCGACTGCTTCATTCCGCCCCATGGCCAGGGTTCCTGAGACCTGACCGGAGTGTCGCGCAATATCCCGCACGGTGAGTTCTAGATCGTGATGGGGACGTTCGCTTTCGGGCAGGTCCGGATTCAGATGGTATTCCATCAACTTGCCCATGTAATTCTTCTGGCCCACCTCGACGGCTGCATACCCCTGTGGGTCCTGGCCGACGGCGAAGAGGAAACGCGATACCTCGCGGCGGTCCAGTTCGGCAACCTCGCCTTGGGCCGGGTAGAGCTTCTGGATACGATCCCACGCCGCCTGACCGTCCGCGTCGCCTTTCTCCGGATGCGGGTCGACATCGGTCGCCGCCCGGTCGATATCCGGTAGGTACTCCGAGGCGATCTGGCCGATGCTGTCCGACATGTAACTGTGATCCGTGAGGCGCCCATTGTCGTCCGAGATCGAAGACACGATGTTCTCGAACAGCTTGGCCTGGCCCGCATTGTGTGCCGGCGTGTCATCAGTGGGTAGTTCCCCAGCGGGATGCCCCGTGGCAGCGGCCTCCAGTGCCGATGCCAGGTTGTTGCGCCCGTCGTCGCTTGCGTCACCGCTGAAGTCGCTCTTGATTTCTTCCGGCCAATGGCGCTCTTCAAACAGGTACTTGAAGTTGGAGACAGCGTGCTTGTGGTCGTCGTCCTTCGGGATGAAGTCGTCGTTGAAGAACTCGGTAGCCGCCGCCGGACTGTTGGAAAGACCCTTCAGGTATCCACTCAGCGGGTCCCAGCCGGTGTCGCCGCCCATCCGGTTCAGATACGGGTTGACAGGCAACTGCTGCCAGCCGGTGTGCTTGCCGTCGCTCGTGTACTTCCGCTCTGTCACCATCAACTGTTTGCCGTACTCGGCCATGAAAGCGTCGTCATAGTCGCCCACACGCATGAGATTGCTCATGACCTGGAAACCAAGGAAGTTCCTTCGGGTACCTACCTCTTGGTCACCCAACTCGATGACGTCGCGCTTCCACTGAGCCATCGCCGGTGTGTCGCTCTGGCTCGCCGTGGCCAGTGTCAGGCCCAGGCTCTTCTGCAATTCGTCGAACTGATCCCGTCGCTCGCGGGTGAGATCCGGTGACACCATGGGATCTGCGACACCGGCCCAGAATTCCAGGGTCTTCTTCGCTCCCAGCTTGGTTGTGAAGCGCTCGGCGAACAGGGGATCGTCGTGGTACTTCTTCAGCCCGGCGTTCAGGAGGTCGAATTCCTTGACCGTGAGGTCGTCCGGATCCTTCTTCGCCAGCTTCGCAAGCTCGTCGGCCTCCTTGACTGCCTCCGCCGCTGTGTCCCGATCCTTGTAGCTGGCGTCGGAGAAGCCCATCTGGGTCTGGTCGACGATCGCCATGAGGACGGTCTTGGCCGTGCTGTCGCTCTCGGTGGCCTTGCTGAGGATGCCCTGGATCTCGTCGCGGAGGTCGTCGACGTCCTTCTGGTTGGTCGCGCTCGTCTTGCCGCTGGGGTCCGAGCTCCAGTCGGGCCGTGTGTTGCCCATGACCGTGAACTTGCCGTCGCCGGCGTCGACGACGGTGAGATTCTTCTCCCTGCCCCGCGAGACGGCGTCCGTGAGCTGCTGGTGGAACGACTTCAGCTCGTTCCGAGTGTCAAGCAGGATCTTGTGGATGGTGGTCGCCTGCGTGTGGGCATCGCCGAACTCGCCGGCCGTCTTGCCGATGAACTGTTTGGAGACATGGGCGTTCACTCCCGCCCACTCGGCCTTGTTGGCAGCCTTGTGCAGGCTGTCCTCAGCGTCCTTCTTCAGGTCCGCGAGGTGCTTCACCAGCGTTGACCAGTCGGTGACGGCGTCGTCGAGCAGCTTGAAGTTGGCGTGGTAGAGGGCGTTGAAGTTCATTGGCGGGCGTCCCAGGGGTAGCGGTGCCGGATGGGCTGATCGTCTGCGGCATCAACGACGCCGCTACTCCTTCTTCTTGCCCTTGCCGTCGGCCCCGTAGTGGTTCTTCTTGCCCGGCGCCCCCACCCTCTCGTCGAACCCGGCGTCCAGTGCGTCGATGCTGCTCATCTGCCGCTGGATGTAGTTCTCGTCGTCCGCGTGCACGGCCTTGGTGACCTGCATGTGGTTGGAGATCTGGGCGCAGGCGTCCATCAGGGACTTCAGCTGCTCCTCCCAGCGGTTCGAGACGTGCTGGAGCCCGGCGCCGAGGGCGAAGCCCTGCTTGGAGAGGTCGCCGGCCGCGGAGTCGCTGCTGGGGGTCGCCACGCGGGCCTTGTCCCAGAGTTGGTCGTAGAGGTGGTGGGCGGCGCTGCCGATCTTCTCCAGGTCTTTGTGGCCGACCTTGAGATCACCGGTTTTGCTGGGGAGGACGTAGGGGCCGTAGGTGCCACCGCCCCCGTCGACATGATTGAGCTGCATGTGTGCCGACTGCCCCTCGGCAGCCCGTGCCTTGAGCTGTTCCCACTCGTCCCATGCCATGGAAGGACCCCTCCCCGTGGTTACACCGGTGCAGGGCCAAGCTAGCAACCGGTGCTGAGGAAAATTTGCACCATGCCCGCTATGTGTGAAGTGTCGGCTGTGAAAATTCGACGGAGGCGTGTACGCCAGACCGTCTGGTGAGGCCGACCTGGTTGGTCGTTGCGGGCGCTGGGTCCGAACTGTTCGGCAACGCCGGGTCGCTCCTGCGCGGGTGAGGTTTTGTACTCGCAAAGTTCTTCCCCGGGGCTCCCTCGCCCCCTGCCTGTCGCGTGCATGTGAAGCTTCTGCGTAGATGCCCAGGGCCTTCTGTCACTATTGACCGCCTTGTCGGTCTTGGGTGGCCGTGAGTCGGTCACTTCGGGACACCATCGCAACTGAACCGTCGCAGAGTTCAGTTGGCCGCGTTTTACACAGTGACTACAGTGGTCTAGCGATAGATCGTGGGAGCGGCCGCGTGCCGCCCGGTCTGTCCGGCTGTATCAACGGGGAGACGGGGAAGGGGTCGTGGTGGGCAACGGCTCGGGCGTGAGGCGTGGGATCGAGGCGCTGTCGAAGTTCAAGGGGAACGTGGACAGGGCGCTGGCTGCCTTCGAGGGGGCCCCAGGCAATCCGTCCAGACTTGCGGAGCACACGCTCAGCGCAAGCTCGTTCAGCGGCTCGAACATCCCCTTCCATGAGGCAACCGATCTGCACGGCAAGTACGAGCAGGTGCATGAGCGCCTCACTTCGCTGTCGAAGAACCTCGCCCTGCAGATCGAGGCTCTGAAGCTTGCGACGCATGCGGCCGATGTCACATACGACGGCACGGAGGACGAGGTACGGCGCCGGTTCTGGGAGATCCGCTCGCACCTCGCTCAGGAGCATCACAAGGCGACGCAGCCGAAGGACGAGCACGCCGAGAAGCCGCCTGCCGGGGCTGGTGAGCACGGCGGCGACCACAAGTCCGCGGGGGCGGGTTCCATTGACTGACAACTGGCAGCAGAAGCCCGAGTACAAGACCGACGTCGAGCAGGCCAACCGCCAGGTCGGCTTCGTCAACAAGTTCAGTCGGCTGCAGAACGGGTTCAGGGGTACGCCGATCGGAGCGGCGCTGTCCCTCGGCAGGACAGACTTCGAGAACCACGATCTCAACGCGATGATCGACCTGGTCCATCACTCCAACCCCGAGCATCTGGAGACGGCGAGCCGGGCTCTGTGGGACGCCCGTACGGCCATCCACGACGCGGCGACGGACCTGGAGACGGACCTCAAGGGCGTCGACTGGGAGGGCGACGGCGCGGAGAAGTTCCGCTCGTGGACCAAAGGCCTCGTCGACTGGACCAAGGGACTCGCGACCTTCGCCGACGTCGCCGCGACCGAGATCTCGGCCGCCGCCACCGGTCTGGCCTCCGTACGCACGGCCATGCCGCCCCGGGACACCCGGCCCGCGGGCGAGCAGAAGCGGCCTCACGAGCTGCCCAAGGCCAAGCAGGTCGACGGGAACCCGGACTACGCTGCCGCCCTGGCGGTCGAGAAGAACCGGCAAGAGGCGATCAACCAGGTGAACCGGTTGGCGTCGTTCTATTCGGTGTCCGCGATGGCGCTGGGTATGGCGATGGAGACCGACCCGAAGCCGTATACGCCTATTCCGGATGTGGGAGTGCCCAAGCCGTCGGGGCACAGCGACGGACCGCTTCGTCCGGGTGAGTCCGCCGCGAGCGGGCGTCAAGGGTTCGTCGGTGGCAGTCACGGCGGCGGCGCCGAGAGTCACCACGGGGCGGTTCCCTCGAACGGAACAGGGGGCGGCGAGCGTGTACAGCCCCTCAAGGAAGTTCCCCACCCCAGCGCTCCTTCCAGCCGTGATGTCGGCACGGAGATCAACACCACAACAACACTGCCTCCCCAGGCGCCCGCCACACCGCCCAGCACTCCGGCGCCCACTGTGCCGACTGCCGGCCCCGGGCAGCCCCCGATGCCGACGGGTCCGATGGCACCTCCCATCACGCCGACGACTGGTCGTATCCCCAACTATGGGCCGACCGGCCGGATTCCCACCTCCGCGCAAGGACGCACCGGTCCATCGGGCACTGGAGGCGGCCGAGTGCCACAGGGGCCCACGAGCCAGACGGGCCGCACCGTCGCTGGTGGCCGGGTGTCGCAGGGTCCGACGGGCCCGACCGCACGCCCCGTTGCCGGTGGCCGAGTGCCGCAGGGACCAACGGGACAGCCCGCTCGTGCCTTGGGACGTGCGACGCCGGCAGGTCAGCCCGGCGCCCGGGGGCCCGTTCAGTCCGGGCGTACGCCGATGGGTCGCTCTGTCACCGGTGGCACGCCGAGGACGACCAATAACCCTGGCGGACGCACAGGGGTCACTGGCCCCACCGGCCCATCGCGTAACGGTGTCATGGGTGGCAAGCCCGTCACGGGCCGGACGTCCGGAGGGGCGGCCAACCCCCGGGTCCCGCGCGGTATGGTCGTCGGCGCCGAGGACCCGGTCTCCTCCCCGCCGACGAAGGGTGGTCTCGGGCAGCGAGGTGTCGTCGGCGCCCCTGCGTCGAAGGCGGATCCCGGCGCGGGTCAGGCGGTGCTGCGCTCGGCGAGCAGCCCCGAGGGTGTGATCGGTGCACCCCGTAACAGTGCCAAGACCCCCGAGTCCGGTGGCGCGGGGCTCGGGCGTGGTGCGCTGGGCAGCCGGCAGGGTTCGGGTGGTGAGTCCGGCCGTACCGGCGGGACCGCTGAGAAGGAACAGCACCGCCCGTCGCAGCAGCGGCGCGATGTGCCACAGACGAGTGACTGAACACGAGCGAGGACGTACACAGGCATGAAGCCAGGGACCGGCCGACGCGGCACGAGAATCGCCCTCCTGACGAGGTGCAACGCCAGACGGTTGTCTGCTGTGTGCTCGGTACTGGGCACGCTGGTCATCGCGTCGGCAGGACTGGCCCCGGGAGCCGCGGCCGCGGATGATGTTCAGTCCAAGCAGTGGTACCTGAAAGCGATGGGCGCCGACGAGATCTGGAAGCACAGCACCGGCAAGGGTGTGAAGGTCGCTGTCATTGACACCGGGGTAAACCCGGATACGCCTTCGCTGAAGGGGCAGGTACTCCTCGACGAGGTACCGAGCGCCGCGAAGTACCACGTTACCCAGGACTACGTAGGCCATGGCACGACGATGGCGGAAATCATCGCTGGCACGGGAGCTGGTGGAGGCATCAAGGGCCTTGCCCCGGGAGCGAAGATCATTCCGATTCGCGTGGGGCTCGATGCGTTGAAGGATCAGGATGAGCGAGCCCGGTCCCTCACCTCCGAAAAGGCGATCAGAGCCGCGGCCGACAGCGACGCCAAGATCATAAACATGTCTTACGGCAGCATTTACTACACCGAGGAGGAGGAGGAGGCTCTCAAATACGCGGCCTCCAAAGGCAAGCTGTTGTTCGCCGCCATGGGTAACGACGGCGACAAGGGAAACAAACGCAGCTATCCGGCAAGTGACCCGTATGCCGTCGGTGTAGCCGCGATTGACAAGTCCGGGACTGTTGGCAAGTTCTCCACGTACGGCAACTACGTGGACCTTTCGGCGCCAGGACTCAACGTTCCAGCCTGGTGCGACAACACGTTCACCAAGTACTGCACGACGGGGGGAACCAGCCACGCCTCGGCGATCGCCTCCGCCTCCGCAGCCCTCGTCTGGTCCCAGCACCCCGACTGGACGGCCAACCAGGTCCTCCGCTCGTTCATCGACACCGCCGGCCGCACCTGGGCCAAGGACAAGCCCAGCAAGTACCTCGGCTACGGCATCATCCGTCCCCGCCGAGTCCTGATCAACAAGGACATCAACCCGGGCCCGGCAAACCGCGACCCCCTCGCCGCCGAGAACGGAACGGCCCCGGACAAGGACATCACGGCCACCAAGTCCCCCTCCGCCGCGCCCTCTTCCGGGGCGTCGACGAAGCCCACCAAGGACGCCGGCTCCGCCAACGGCCCCACCTCCGCCGCCGCGAAGGACAGCGACTCCGGCAGCAGCACCCAGACCTGGGTGATCATCGGTGCCGCAGCAGCCGTACTCGTCATCGGAGGCGCCGGCTTCGCCGTGCTGCGCGCACGCCGTAACGCCTGAGCGGACTTCCACATACCTGCTCGCTCGCCGAGCGAGCAGCGGCCCGCTTGCCATCAGTGCTGCGCCTGACTCAGCGCCTGGCAAGGTCAATTCACAAAGAAAGGCATGGAAATGGCAACAGGGCGCCAGAAGGTAAGTGACAAGGACATCATCGTCCTCGAAAAGGAGCTTCTGCACCGTTTCGAGGGCATCAAGGGCCAGCTCACGCAGCTGCAGGCCCTCATCGACAGCCTCGAAGGCCACTGGAAGGGCATCGGCGCCGGCGCGTTCAACGCCAAGCAGACCGAGATCAACGAGCGCATGGTGCGGATCGGCAACATCCTCGCCAAGTTCATCGAGGCCATGAGCAACACCCGGAAGATCAAGGACGGCACGGAGGACGAGGTCCGCGCCCAGGTCCAGAGCATCGACGTCGACCTCGGCGGCTCGCACTCGGCGCTGTCCAGCTACTGATCCCCGCCAGGCCAACACTTCTCAGCAACGGAGCAATCATGGGCGTCAACAACAGCGGCGAGCTCGAAGTCACTTATGGCAGCCTCGACGACACCGCCACCCAGCTGGCCAACCACGCGCGTCAGCTCGAAGAGGGCCTTGAGGCGATCAAGCAGAAGGTCGCCGGCGTAGCCAGCATGTGGGAGGGCGAGGCCCACAACGCGTACACCGAGCAGCAGGCCGCCTGGGACCGCGAGGCCAAGGGCATCCACGAGGCCCTGGTCCAGATCGGCAAGGTCGTGCACGCGGCCGGCGGTGACTACCAGGGCGGCGACCGGAAGGCCGCCAGCTACTTCATGTAAGTCGGCCGCACCGACCGACACATCACGGCAGCGGGGTGGGCACGCACGGGAGGTGCCCACCCCGCAGCCATGCCCGGACGGCGACAGCGGAGCGCTGGACCGGGACACGGAAACGCAGGCCGCTGAGGGCGCTACGAGTGAAGCCGCCGGCATCACCCTGGAGCGGCAACGCTGAAACAGCTCAGTGTTCGGGCACTGTCGACCCAGCGCTCGGCGACATGGTCGAGGGCGACCCCGATGGCGAATCCCTCACTCCGGAGCCCTCCGACCGCCTTCATGGACGAGAATCCCTCACCCCTGAGCCCTCCGGCCGCCTTCATGGAAGAGGCGCGGGCGTGATCGCTGAACCGGTCGAAGTCCTGGAACATGAGGTCCTTCTGGTGGACGGTGAGGTCACCACGCGAACTTCCGCTGTCCGAGCTGTCGGGAGCCACTTGATTGAGGCGCATGTGCGGCGACTGGCCCTGCGCCGCCTCTGCCTTCAGCCGTTGCCACTCGTCCCACGCCATACGCGGTTCCTCCCCCTCCTCCCGTCCCCCCCGAGGGGGGACGGGAGTCTCGTCGAGTGAGCAGGGCCGATGCGTCTCAGTACTCCACGTCCACCAACCCCGTCTGAACCAACGGCTTCCCCCGCTTCCGGGACACGAAGACGCCTCGTCCCGCCGGCATGGGACGGGGCCGGACGCCGCCGAGGATGTCGCCCTCGGCCGGGTCGCCGGCCAGGAGGAGGCCCTGGGCGCCGAGTTCCTTCATGCGCTGCATGAACGGCTCGTAGGAGGCGCGGCCCGCGCCCGCGGAGGAGCGGGCGATGATGAAGCGGACGCCGACGTCGCGGGCGAACGGCAGCATCTCCGTCAGTCCGCCGAGCGGGTTGCCGGTGGACGTGGAGACCAGGTCGTAGTCGTCGATGACGACGAACACCTGCGGTCCCCGCCACCAGCTCCGGTCCCGCAGCTGCTGCGGCGTGACGTCGGCCGTCGGCGTGCGGCGCTGCATGAGGTCGGCCAGGGCCGCCATGTGGTGGTCCATCTGGCTGGACATCGGGATGTACTCGGCGAGGTGGGACGCCGGTGTGACGTCCAGCAGTGAGCGGCGGTTGTCCACCACGAAGAACTTCGCCTCGTCGCCGCCGTACCGCAGCGTCAGCTGCTTGATCAGCAGCCGCAGCAGGTTGGACTTGCCGGACTCGCTCTCGCCGAAGACGAGGAAGAACGGGTCCTGCTCGAAGTCGACGAAGACCGGCTCCAGGTTCTCCTCGTCCAGCGCGAAGGCGACGCCCCGCTGCCGGAAGCGGTCGCCCGGGGGCAGCTCGGCCGCCTCCAGCCGGCGCGGCAGCAGCCGTACCTTGGGCGCGCCCGGTGCCTGCCAGTGGCGCCCGACCTCGGTGTTCAGCGCGGTCGTGGCCTCGGCCAGGTCCGTGTCGGAGGTGAGGCCGTCGATGCGCGGGACCGCCGCCATGAAGTGCAGCTTCTGCGGCGACAGACCGCGGCCGGGGACGCCGGCGGGCACGTTCGCCGCCACCTTGCGGTCGATCTCCGAGTCCATCACGTCACCCAGGCGCAGCTCCAGGCGGTTCATCAGGTGGTCCTTGAGGTTCGCCCGGACCTCCATCGAGCGGGACGCCGTGATGACGAGGTGGATGCCGTAGCCGAGGCCGCGCGCGGCGATGTCCAGGACCGCCGACTCCAGGGCCTCGTAGTCGGTACGGAAGTTGCCCCAGCCGTCGATGACCAGGAACACGTCACCCCACGGCTGGTCGGTGACCGAGATGTCGCCGCGGGCGCGCCGGGCGCGGTAGTCGGCGATCGAGGCGATGCCCGCCGTACGGAAGTACTCCTCGCGGCGGGTCAGGACGCCGTACACCTCGGAGACCGTACGGCGGACGCGCTCCGGGTCCAGGCGCGAGGCGATGCCGCCGACGTGGGGGAGTCCGTCCACCGCGACCAGACCGCCGCCACCGAAGTCCAGGCCGTAGAACTGCACCTCGTGCGGGGTGTGCGTCAGCGCGAAGGAGCAGATCAGGCTGCGCAGCAGGGTGGACTTGCCGGACTGCGGGCCGCCGATGATCTGCATATGGCCCGCCGCGCCCGAGAAGTCGAGCATCAGCCGGTCGCGGCGCTGTTCGTACGGCTTGTCGACGAGGCCGACCGGGACGACCAGGCGGCCCGCGCCCTCGTAGCCCGGCTGGGTCAGGCCGCGGCCCTGCACCGCCGCGAGGCCCGGCAGCAGCGCGTCCAGCGACGGCGGGCTCTCCAGCGGGGGCAGCCACACCTGGTGCGCCGCCGGGCCCTGCGCCTCCAGCCGGCGCACGATCACGTCGAGGACCGTGTCGGCCAGCGCCTCGTCCACCTCGGGCTCGGACTGCGTGCGCTGCTGCGGGATCGCGGTGTACTGCACCGGCACCTCGGTGGCCGTGAACAGCACCGGGCGCCGGTCCACGGGCAGCTGCCCGCCGCCCAGGGCCGGGCGCTGCGAGCCCGAGCGGTACACGCCGGAGACGTACGCCGCCTTGAAGCGGACCATCTCGTCCGTGCCGAACTTCAGGAAGCCGGAACCGGGGACGTTCGGGAGTTCGTAGGCGTCGGGGACGCCGAGCGCGGCCCGGGACTCGGCCGCGGAGAAGGTGCGCAGACCGATCCGGTACGACAGGTAGGTCTCCAGGCCGCGCAGGCGGCCCTCCTCCAGGCGCTGCGAGGCCAGCAGCAGGTGCACGCCGAGCGAACGGCCGATACGGCCGATCTGCACGAACATCTCGATGAAGTCCGGCTTGGCGGTCAGCAGCTCGCTGAACTCGTCGATCACCAGGACGAGGGACGGGATCGGCTGCAGGGGGGCGCCGGCCGCGCGTGCCTTCTCGTAGTCGTGGATGTTGGCGTAGTTGCCGGCGTCGCGGAGCAGCTCCTGGCGGCGGTTCAGCTCACCGCGGATCGAGTCGCCCATGCGGTCGACCAGGGTCAGATCGTCCGCGAGGTTGGTGATGACGGCCGCCACGTGCGGCATCTGCGCCATGCCGGCGAAGGTCGCGCCGCCCTTGAAGTCCGCGAGGACGAAGTTCAGGGTCTCCGAGGAGTGGGTGACCGCGAGGCCGAGGACCAGGGTGCGCAGCAGCTCCGACTTGCCGGAACCGGTCGCGCCGACGCACAGGCCGTGCGGGCCCATGCCCTCCTGCGCGGCCTCCTTGAGGTCCAGCATCACGGGCCGGCCGTCCTCGCCGAGGCCGATCGGCACCCGCAGCCGTTCCGCGAGCGCGCGCGGGCGCCAGGTCCGCTTGGTGTCGACGGACGCCGCGTCACCGAGGCCGAGGAGGTCGGTGAACTCCAGGTTCGCGAGCAGCGGTTCGTCGTCGTCGCCGCCCGACGCCATGCGCAGCGGCGCCAGCTGCCGGGCCAGCGCCTCGGCGGACTCGTAGGAGAGGACGTCCGGGGTGCCCTCGTACACCTCGCCGTGCCCGGACTCCAGCCGCAGCAGGCCGGGCTGTACGACGATGGAGAGGTCGCCGCCCGCCGTGCTGAGGTCCCCGGCCACCACCTCCAGCACGGTGACGCCCTGCAGTCCCTCCGGGTTGGCGAGCACCGAGTCCGGCAGCAGGGACAGGTCGTCCAGTACGAGCACGATGTGCGGCTCGTCCAGCAGCGGCGCGGCGGCGGGGTGGAAGCGCGGCCGGCCGGTCAGCCGGGCGGCCAGCAGGTCCTCCAGCTCGCGCGGGTCGATGCCGATCAGCCGGCGCGAACCGGCACCGTCCACGGCGCCGGGTGCCTGCGCGTGCGGCAGCCACTTGGCCCAGTCCCAGTGCGGCAGCGCCTCCCGGCCCGCGGCCACCGCGATGAGCAGGTCCTGCGGGGAGTGCAGCGAGGCCAGCGAGCCGACCAGGGCGCGCGCCGAGGCCCGTACGGACTGCGGTTCGCCGCTGACCGTGACGTGGTAGAAGGCGCGCAGCGAGACCGCCATCGGCAGGTCGCCGACGGTGTTGTGCGCGGCGAGGAAACGCTGCATCGCGCCCGCGGTCAGCGGCTCCAGCTGCTCGACGGGACCCGTCTCCGGGGCGACGAGCGGGGTGGCCAGCGGCTGCGGGCCCAGACCGATGCGGACGTGCGCGAAGTCCTCGTCGCCGGGCCGCCGCTCCCACACCCGGCTGCCCTCGGCGACGAGCGCCCAGAGCTGCTCGGGGGAGGGGTGCAGGTAGTACTGCGCGTCCCGCTGCGTCCTGGCCGTGGCCACGGCGGACTTGCGCGTCTGCGACAGATAGCTGAGGTAGTCGCGGCGCATGTCCGCCAGCTGGCCCTGGGAGCCGCGGCGGAAGCGGACCACCATCGCGATGGACATCGCCACCGTCGAGGCGATCATGATCATGCCCATGATCTTCATGAACGGCTGGCCGTTCGTGAAGAAGAAGACCACGGAGCCGCCCATGCCCAGGGTGGGCAGGAGCTGCATCAGCACGCTCTCCTGGTGCCCCCGCGGCAATTCGGGCGGTGGCTGGACAACAAGCTCTTCCGTGGGCACTTCGGACGGCAGCGCCCTAGGGGGGCGCTTTACGACAATCTGGCTCACGCTCACCAATTCCCTTGCCCGACCCAGGCGTTCCGCCCGCCGCCCCGTGTCCGGCGAGCGCAGGCCGCCGCGTGATCCTACTGAGTTCACACGACACGGGTGAGCGGTAGGGTGCCGGATGTTCGCGTGAGCACACGCCGAGCAGGCTGGATATACGGGGACAAACCCCTCGATGGAGGGGTGGGAGAACCCCGGAATCCCGCCGTGCGGCACCCGTGTCACCGAGTACCGGGCAAACCGGCACGGGACCTTCACGACATAGACGCACCACCACCACTGAGGGGGAGCAGCAGGTGAGCATGACGGCCGCCGCCACCGGCGGACCCGGGACGGGAGCCCCTTCCGGATCCGGCACCGGACTCGGTTTCTGCCGGGTCACCATCGTCGCGCCGGACAGCCGAATCGACGTGGCACTGCCCGACGACGTCCCGGTCGCCGACCTCTGTCCGGAGATCCTCCGGCTGTCCCAGCAGAGCCCCGCGGCGGGCGCCCCGGTCGGCTACCACCTCGTCCGCACCGACGGCACCGTGCTGGACAGCGCCCGGTCCTTCGCCGCCCAGCGCATTCTCGACGGCGAACTCCTCACCCTGCGCCCGTTCGCGGAGTCCCTGCCGCCGGCCGTCTTCGACGACGTCGCCGAGGCCGTCGCCTCCGCCGTCACCAAGCAGCACAAGCTGTGGAGCGGCGATCTGACCCGGGCCGCCGGCCTCGTCGGCGGCGGCGTACTGCCCGCGCTGCTCGCGTTCGTCGCCTGGACCTCCGAGCCGCGCCACGACATGCACGGGCTGGCCGGCATCCTCGCCGCCGTCACCGGCATCCTCCTGGTCGTGCTCTCCGCGGTCCGCGCCCGCGTCTACGACGACCGCGGCTCCGCCGTCGCCCTCGGCCTCGGCGCGCTGCCCAACATCGGCGTCGCGGGCAGCGGACTGCTGCCGCTCAGCGGCGGCGAGGGCATCGGCAGACTCCAGTTCCTGCTGGCGTGCGCGGCCGTCCTCGTCGCCGCCCTGATCCTCACCCTGTCCTCACCGCACGGCGACGGCCCCTTCGTCGCCTTCGTGTTCGCCTCCGCGGTCGCCACGATCGTCGTCTTCGTCGCGACCCTCACGAACTGGGCGCCCAGGGAGACGGCCGCCCTGTGCGCACCCGTCGCCGTCGGCGCGCTCGCCTTCCTGCCCGGCATGTCGATGCGGTTCGCCCGGCTGCCGATCGGCTTCGAGAACCCCAGCAGCGGCACCCCCCGCTCCGCCTACGGTGCCGAGTCCGCCACCCAGGAGCCGGTGGACACCGAGCGCATCGAGGCGCAGGCGCGGCGCGGCCACGAACTCCTCGTCGGCATGGTCGGCGGCTGCGCCCTGCTCGCCGTCGGCGCCTCGGCCGTACTGGGCTTCTCCGACGACGTCTGGGCCCAGCTGCTCGCGTTCGCCACCGGCGTCGCCATGCTGATGCGCGCCGGGCTCTTCCGCTACACCGCCCAGGTCGCCTCCGTGCTGGCCGCCGGCCTCGGCTCCCTGGTCCTGCTGGGCCTCGGCCTCGCCCTGAACCCGCCGCGGCGCATCATGATCGCGGCGCTCGCCGGGGACCGCACCGACCTCGACATCCGCACCATCTGGCTGATCGCGGCGATCGCCCTGGCCACCACCCTGGTGACGGCCCTCGGCCTGATCCTGCCGCGCGGCGGCCTGACCCCCTTCTGGGGCCGCTTCCTGGAGATCTGCGAGGGCTTCGTCCTGCTGACGCTGATCCCGCTCACCCTGGCCGTCTTCGACGTGTACGCGAAGGCGCGCGCCATGACCAGCTAGACCCGGGCACTGGATCCGGGCAAGGAAAAGGGGCGGCACGCGCGCGTGCCGCCCCTTCTCGTGTGCCGCTCACTGCACGTCGAGGCCCCCGTTGTGCGCCATCGGCTTCAGATCGAACTCCCCGTCCCGCGCCCCCAGCACGAACGCCTGCCACTCCGCCTCGGTGTAGCGCAGCACGGTGCCGGGGTCGAGCGAGGAGCGCATCGCCACCGCCCCGCCGGGCAGGTATGCGATCTCGACCCGCTCCTCGTGCTCCTCCGTGCCCGGCGCGCAGTGCCACTCCACGCCCGAGATGTCGAGCGCGTACAGCTCGTCCCGCTCCCGCTCCTTGCGCGCCTTGATCTCCGCTTCCGTCTCCGCCATGGTGCAGCGACCCCTTCCCGAGGTAGGTACGGTCCCGGCGTTCACCCTAGTGGCGGACACCGGCCCCTCAGGACGGTTCACCGACCGGGCGTAAGGTCCCCGCCATCGCCTGGTACCCTGAGTGACGGCCGTTTGTGTACGCACCCCCGGAACCCCTGACATCACGGTGTTCTGGAGGCCGCGCCCAGCGGATCCCCGCCTCCCGAGTAACGGAAGCTCCCCCGAGATGTAGACCGGGGGCACTCGGTGGCACTCAACAGACTATGAGGAGTACGCGTGTCGCTCGACGCCGCTACGAAGAAGCAGATCATCGCCGAGTTCGGTACCAAGGAGGGTGACACCGGCTCCCCCGAGGTCCAGGTCGCTCTGCTCTCCCGTCGGATCTCCGACCTGACGGAGCACCTCAAGACCCACAAGCACGACCACCACTCCCGCCGTGGCCTGCTGATCCTGGTCGGTCAGCGCCGTCGCCTGCTGCAGTACCTGGCGAAGAAGGACATCCAGCGCTTCCGTACGCTGGTCGACCGCCTCGGCATCCGCCGCGGTGCGGCGGGCGCCAAGTAAGACGCCGTGAGGGGAGCGGTTCCCGGAAGGACTCGGGGACCGCTCCCTTCGTCGTACATGCGGAAACGTGCGGAGTGTCACTCACGCTTTGTAGTGTGGTAGCACAACGCAATACGCACGACACGCAACGACGTACGACAGCACAACGACGTACGACACAGAACGAGGAGGAGCGCACCTAGCCGCCGCCGGTCCTCGGTAGTGGCCCCCGGGGGGAAGCGAGCCCCGGGTGCTTCGATCGAAGACCGGCCCGCACCGCACGGAGCGCTTCTCCACCACCGTCCCCCTGCCACACGGGCAGCCCAGGGACGAAGACGAGGAGAAAACGCTAGTGGAGAACGAGACCCACTACGCCGAAGCCGTCATCGACAACGGCCCCTTCGGCACCCGCACCATCCGCTTCGAGACGGGCCGCCTGGCCAAGCAGGCCGCCGGTTCCGCCGTGGCGTACCTGGACGACGACACCATGGTGCTGTCGGCCACCACCGCCTCCAAGAACCCCAAGGACCAGCTCGACTTCTTCCCGCTCACGGTGGACGTCGAGGAACGGATGTACGCCGCCGGCAAGATCCCCGGCAGCTTCTTCCGCCGTGAGGGCCGGCCGTCCGAGGACGCCATCCTCACCTGCCGCCTCATCGACCGCCCGCTGCGCCCGTCCTTCAA
Source organism: Streptomyces sp. NPDC046727 (assembly GCF_040645635.1). Taxonomy (NCBI): domain Bacteria; kingdom Bacillati; phylum Actinomycetota; class Actinomycetes; order Kitasatosporales; family Streptomycetaceae; genus Streptomyces; species Streptomyces sp. NPDC046727. The sequence goes on along the minus strand of NZ_JBEYYR010000015.1, from coordinate 9,879 downwards.
GAAGGGCCTGCGCAACGAGATCCAGGTCGTCTGCACGATCATGGCGCTCAACCCCGACCACCTGTACGACGTCGTGGCGATCAACGCCGCGTCCGCGTCCACGCAGCTGGCCGGCCTGCCCTTCTCCGGCCCGATCGGCGGCGTCCGCGTCGCGCTGATCCGCGGCCAGTGGGTCGCCTTCCCGACCCACACCGAGCTGGAGGACGCCGTCTTCGACATGGTCGTCGCCGGCCGTGTCCTGGAGGACGGCGACGTCGCGATCATGATGGTCGAGGCCGAGGCCACCGAGCAGACCATCAAGCTGGTCGACAGCGGCTCCGAGGCGCCGACCGAGGAGATCGTCGCCGCCGGTCTTGAGGCCGCGAAGCCCTTCATCAAGGTCCTGTGCCGCGCCCAGGCCGACCTCGCCGCCAAGGCCGCCAAGCCGGTCGGCGAGTTCCCGATCTTCCTGGACTACCAGGACGACGTCCTGGAGGCGCTGACCGCCGCCGTCAAGCCCGAGCTCGCCCAGGCGCTCACCATCGCCGGCAAGCAGGAGCGCGAGGCCGAGCTGGACCGCGTCAAGGGCCTCGCCGCCGAGAAGCTCCTGCCGGAGTTCGAGGGCCGCGAGAAGGAGATCTCCGCCGCGTACCGCTCGCTCACCAAGCAGCTGGTCCGCGAGCGCGTAATCAAGGAGAAGAAGCGCATCGACGGCCGTGGCGTCACGGACATCCGTACGCTCGCCGCCGAGGTCGAGGCCATCCCGCGGGTGCACGGTTCCGCCGTGTTCGAGCGTGGCGAGACCCAGATCCTGGGCGTCACCACCCTCAACATGCTCCGCATGGAGCAGCAGCTGGACACCCTCTCCCCGGTGACCCGCAAGCGCTACATGCACAACTACAACTTCCCGCCGTACTCCACCGGCGAGACCGGCCGCGTCGGCTCCCCGAAGCGCCGCGAGATCGGCCACGGTGCGCTTGCCGAGCGCGCCCTCGTGCCGGTCCTGCCGACGCGCGAGGAGTTCCCCTACGCGATCCGCCAGGTCTCCGAGGCGCTGAGCTCCAACGGCTCGACGTCCATGGGCTCGGTCTGCGCCTCCACCATGTCGCTGCTGAACGCCGGTGTGCCGCTGAAGGCCCCGGTCGCCGGTATCGCCATGGGTCTGATCTCCCAGGAGATCGACGGCGAGACGCACTACGTCACCCTCACCGACATCCTCGGTGCGGAGGACGCCTTCGGCGACATGGACTTCAAGGTCGCCGGCACGAAGGAGTTCGTGACCGCCCTCCAGCTGGACACCAAGCTGGACGGCATCCCGGCCTCCGTCCTGGCCGCGGCCCTCAAGCAGGCCCGCGACGCCCGTCTCCACATCCTCGACGTGATGATGGAGGCCATCGACCGGCCCGACGAGATGTCCCCGCACGCCCCGCGGATCATCACCGTCAAGATCCCGGTCGACAAGATCGGTGAGGTCATCGGCCCCAAGGGCAAGATGATCAACCAGATCCAGGAGGACACCGGCGCCGAGATCACCATCGAGGACGACGGCACGATCTACATCGGTGCCGCCGACGGCCCCTCCGCCGAGGCCGCCCGCGCCACGATCAACGGCATCGCCAACCCGACGATGCCCGAGGTCGGCGAGCGGTACCTGGGTACGGTCGTCAAGACGACCACCTTCGGTGCGTTCGTCTCCCTGCTGCCCGGCAAGGACGGTCTGCTGCACATCTCGCAGATCCGCAAGCTCGCCGGCGGCAAGCGCGTGGAGAACGTCGAGGACGTCCTCGGCGTGGGCCAGAAGGTCCAGGTCGAGATCGCCGAGATCGACTCCCGCGGCAAGCTCTCCCTCGTTCCGGTGATCGAGGGCGAGGAAGCCGACGAGACGACGAAGGACGACGCCGAGCAGTGACGTCCCGTAGCTCCAAGGTGACGGCCCGCCCCTCTTCGGAGGCGCGGGCCGTCGCCCGTACCCAAACCCTCATCAAGGGTCAGAACGGCATCGGCACGGTCCGCAAGACCACCCTCCCGGGCGGCCTGCGCATCGTCACCGAGACCCTCCCCTCGGTCCGCTCCGCCACCTTCGGCATCTGGGCGCACGTCGGCTCCCGCGACGAGACCGCGTCCCTGAACGGCGCCACGCACTACCTGGAGCACCTGCTCTTCAAGGGCACGACCCGCAGGTCGGCGCTGGACATCTCGGCCGCGCTCGACGCGGTCGGCGGCGAGATGAACGCGTTCACGGCCAAGGAGTACACGTGCTACTACGCGCGCGTGCTCGACACCGACCTGCCCCTCGCCATCGACGTCGTCTGCGACATGCTGACCGGCTCGCTGATCCTCGAAGAGGACGTCAACGTCGAGCGCGGCGCGATCCTCGAAGAGATCGCGATGACCGAGGACGACCCGGGCGACTGTGTGCACGACCTGTTCGCGCACACCATGTTCGGCAACAACGCCCTCGGCCGCCCGGTCCTCGGCACGGTCGACACGGTCAACGCCCTCACCGCCGACCGCATCCGCCGCTTCTACAAGAAGCACTACGACCCGACCCACCTCGTCGTCGCCTGCGCCGGCAACATCGACCACGGCAAGGTCGTACGCCAGGTCCGCGCGGCCTTCGAGAAGGCGGGCGCCCTGCGGAACCACGACGTGCAGCCCATCGCCCCGCGCGACGGCAGCCGTACGATCCGCACCTCCGGCAAGGTCGAGCTGCTGGGCCGCAAGACCGAGCAGGCGCACGTCGTCCTCGGCATGCCCGGCCTCGCCCGCACCGACGACCGCCGCTGGGCCATGGGCGTGCTCAACACCGCCCTCGGCGGCGGTATGTCCTCCCGCCTCTTCCAGGAGGTCCGGGAGAAGCGCGGCCTCGCCTACAGCGTGTACTCGTACACCTCCGGCTTCGCCGACTGCGGCCTGTTCGGCGTCTACGCCGGCTGCCGGCCCAGCCAGGTGCACGACGTGCTGCGGATCTGCCGCGACGAACTCGACCATGTCGCGCAGCACGGCCTCACCGACGACGAGATCGCCCGCGCCATCGGCCAGCTCCGCGGCTCCACGGTCCTCGGGCTGGAGGACACCGGCGCGCTGATGAACCGGATCGGCAAGAGCGAGCTGTGCTGGGGCGAGCAGATGTCCGTGGACGACATGCTCGCGAAGATAGCGGCGGTCACCCCGGACGAGGTTCGTTCGGTCGCCCGCGACATCCTGGGACAGCGTCCGTCGCTGTCGGTCATCGGCCCGCTCAAGGACAAGCAGGCCTCCCGGCTGCACGACGCGGTCGCCTGAAACACCACCGGTTAGGAAGCAGGAACATGAGCAAGCTGCGCGTGGCGGTCCTCGGTGCCAAGGGCCGGATCGGATCCGAGGCGGTCAAGGCGGTCGAGGCCGCCGAGGACATGGAACTGGTCGCCGCCCTCGGCCGGGGCGACAAGCTGGAGACGCTGGCGGAGACCGGCGCCCAGGTCGCCGTCGAGCTGACCACCCCCGCCTCGGTCATGGGCAACCTCGACTTCTGCGTGCGCCACGGCATCCACGCCGTCGTCGGTACGACCGGCTGGACCGAGGAGCGCCTCGCGCAGCTCAAGGGCTGGCTGGCCCAGTCCCCGGAGACCGGCGTGCTCATCGCGCCGAACTTCTCCATCGGCGCCGTGCTGACGATGAAGTTCGCGCAGATCGCCGCGCCGTACTTCGAGTCGGTCGAGGTGGTCGAGCTGCACCACCCGAACAAGGTGGACGCCCCCTCCGGCACCGCCACGCGCACGGCCCAGCTCATCGCCGAGGCCCGCCGGGCGGCCGGTACGGCCCCGGCGCCGGACGCCACGGTCACGGCCCTGGACGGGGCCCGCGGCGCCAGCGTCGACGGCGTCCCCGTGCACGCCGTCCGCCTGCGCGGCCTCCTGGCCCACCAGGAGGTCCTGCTCGGCGGCGAGGGCGAGACCCTCACCGTCCGCCACGACTCCCTGCACCACAGCAGCTTCATGCCGGGCATCCTGCTCGGCGCCCGCCGCGTGGTGTCGACTCCGGGCCTGACCTTCGGCCTGGAGCACTTCCTGGACCTGAGCTGACAGCCACTCCCATGCGCGCGAAGATCACCTACCTCGTCACGGCCGCCGTCCTGGTCTTCTACTTCGTCCTGGTCGGCAGCCGCGGCGTGATGCTCATCCAGTCCGGCACGCTCCTCACCGTCACCTTCGGCGTGGCGGTGCTGATCCTGCCGGTCATCGGCCTGTGGTTCCTGTGGAAGAACACCCAGTTCGTCCGCAAGGCCAACCAGCTCGCCGCCGTGCTCGACGCCGAGGGCGGCCTGCCGGTCGACGAGCTGAAGCGCCACCCCAGCGGCCGGATCGACCGCGACTCGGCCGACGAGGTCTTCGCCAAGCGCAAGGCCGAGACGGAGGCGTCCCCCGACGACTGGCGCTGCTGGTTCCGCCTGGCCGTCGCCTACCACGACGCCCGCGACACCCCACGGGCCCGCAAGGCCATGCAGCGCGCCATCGCCCTGCACGAAGGCAGACCCGTCCAGGCCTGAGGCCCACCGGCAGCACCGCTCCGCCTCGGCACGGACGCGGAAGGGGCCGGCCCGCATTACCGCGGGCCGGCCCCTTCCCCGTACCTGCCGGGTCAGCCGCGCCGGTTCTCCGCGGCCCACGCCTCCACCGCGTCCGCGGCCCGGTCGAAGGCCACCGGACGGCCCAGGAAGTCCAGCGTGTGCGTGGTCAGCAGCGGCGGGGTGTCCTCGGCACGCCGGTCCTTGCGCACGAGCTCCAGCGCCTGCCCCTGCACCGTGCGCGGCAGCCCCAGCCAGCGCACCGGCTGCTGCACCGTCCGTACCGAGACGACCCGCGCCCACGGCACCGTCCGCGTCAGCAGGAAGCCCGTCCGGCGCAGTCCGCGCCTGCTCACCCACACCCCCATGCGCAGCAGCCGCAGCGCACAGGCGACGATCGCCAGGCCCGCGACCAGGACCGCCCCGGCGGTGGACAGCGAGCCGGTCAGCGCGATGAGCACCGCGGCGAACAGGACCAGCGAGGCCAGCAGCAGCCACAGCGCGGCCACGGCCACGCGCCAGGGCCCGGGCCGGTACGGGCGCCGCCAGCGCTCCGGAGCGTCATAGGGCAGCGCGCTCTCGGCTGCCGTCTCGAAGGTGCGGTCGGCCGTCAGAAAGGGCAGGGGCACGGCTGGTCCTCACTCGGTCCTCGCGTGGGCTGTGCCGGTGAGGCTATCCGGCCGTGTTCCCGCTCACCAGCCTTGAGCGTCCGGAAGGGGCAGTACCCCCGGCTCAGCGCCCCTGGGACGCCTGGGACTGCTGAGCCGGCGTACCGGACGACGGGGAGAGCGCCGGCATGCCCACGACCAGGGCACCCACGAGCCCGGCGACGAGGGTCAGGCCCAGCAGCCAGCGCCCGGCCATCTCGCCGGCGGACGCCCGACGGCGGGGCGGGGGAGTGACATTGCTGCGGAACCTGTCCGCCTCGGCCAGGAAGGCGAAGGGTACGGGCTCGCGCCTACGGAACATCGCGGTCGCCGCTCCTTTCGGGATCGATGGACGGGTTGAAGATCGAACGTGCACACCTCACCGATACAGACGATCGAGTGACACAAATGGTGCCCATGTCCGAAAAATTCGCCGCCGTGTTTTCGGAGGCGAGGCGACGAGGCACCGCCCGGCGTCCGGCGGGCGCCCCGTAAGGTGGTCGCCGACCACAGAAGTGATGGGAAGGACCCCGACCCCCGTGACCACCCCCGAGTCGCTCACGTTCCGTAGTGACGTCACCGTCGAGCTGGTGAAGTCCAGCGCTTCGGACGCCGACGTGCTCTTCGCCGCCCGCGTCTCCACCGCCGGCGAGCAGTCCCTGGACGAGCTGAAGAAGGACCCCGAGCGCTCCAAGGGCCTGATCAACTTCCTGATGCGCGACCGGCACGGCAGCCCGTTCGAGCACAACTCGATGACCTTCTTCATCAGCGCCCCGATCTTCGTCTTCCGCGAGTTCATGCGGCACCGGGTCGGCTGGTCGTACAACGAGGAGTCCGGCCGCTACCGGGAGCTGGAGCCGGTCTTCTACGTCCCCGGCACCGACCGCAAGCTCGTGCAGCAGGGCCGCCCCGGCAAGTACGTCTTCGTCGAGGGCACCCCGGCCCAGCACGAGGCGGTCAGCGGCACCCTGCGGGAGTCGTACGAGCAGGCGTACGCGGCCTACCAGAAGATGCTCGCCGAGGGCGTCGCCCGCGAGGTCGCCCGCGCCGCCCTCCCCGTGGGCCTCTACTCCTCGATGTACGCCACCTGCAACGCGCGCTCCCTCATGCACTTCCTGGGCCTGCGCACCCAGCACGAGCTGGCCAAGGTGCCGTCCTTCCCGCAGCGGGAGATCGAGATGGTCGGCGAGAAGATGGAGGCGGAGTGGGCGAAGCTCATGCCGCTGACGTACGCAGCCTTCAATGCGAACGGGCGTGTGGCCCCGTAACGAAGCCTTGTTCCCCCACCGGGAACGGATGTACTGATCAGCCTGGCGAAGTGTCCGTATTGCGGCATTTAGAGAAGTTCATCTAGCCTGATCAAACGGACCCGGCACTGCTTGAACCCCCGAGCAGGCAGTGCCGGGCTCCTTCTTTGTCCGGACTTTCCCGGCACCCCACAGGCGCACCCCGCATCGAGCACCGAGTAGCGTGTTACCCATGGCTCCGACCTCGACTCCGCAGACCCCCTTCGGGCGGGTCCTCACCGCCATGGTCACGCCCTTCACGGCGGACGGCGCACTCGACCTCGACGGCGCGCAGCGGCTCGCCGCCCACCTGGTGGACGCAGGCAACGACGGCCTGATCATCAACGGCACCACCGGCGAGTCCCCCACCACCAGTGACGCGGAGAAATCGGACCTCGTACGAGCCGTCCTGGAGGCCGTCGGCGACCGCGCCCACGTCGTCGCCGGCGTCGGAACCAACGACACCCACCACAGCATCGAGCTGGCCCGCGAGGCCGAGCGCATCGGCGCCCACGGCCTCCTCGTCGTCACGCCGTACTACAACAAGCCCCCGCAGGAGGGCCTGTACCGGCACTTCACGGCCGTCGCCGATGCCACCGGCCTGCCCGTCATGCTCTACGACATCCCCGGCCGCAGCGGCGTCCCGATCAACACCGAGACCCTCGTCCGGCTCGCCGAGCACCCCCGGATCGTCGCCAACAAGGACGCCAAGGGCGACCTCGGCCGCGCCAGCTGGGCCATCGCCCAGTCCGGCCTCGCCTGGTACTCCGGCGACGACATGCTCAACCTGCCGCTGCTCTCCGTGGGCGCGGTCGGCTTCGTCTCGGTCGTCGGCCACCTGGTCACCCCCGACCTGCGCGCCCTCGTCGACGCGTACGTCTCCGGTGACGTCGTCAAGGCCACCGAGATCCACCAGAAGCTGCTCCCCGTCTACACGGGCATGTTCCGCACCCAGGGCGTCATGACCACCAAGGCCGCCCTCGCCCTCCAGGGCCTGCCCGGCGGGCCGCTGCGCTCGCCCATGGTGGAGTGTTCGCCCGAGGAGATCGCCCAGCTCAAGATCGATCTTGCTGCCGGCGGGGTACAGCTCTGACAACAGACTTGGCACCACACGGGCTCCACAACTGAAGAACAACAGAAGACGCGGGTCACCGGTGCCCGCACCCCACAACGACAACTGCTTCCGCACGAACGTCATGCGCGCCACGTGCCGTACCGGTACGTGGCGCGTGTGGTGAGGAGAGTCTTTTGAGTCATCCGCATCCCGAACTCGGCCCGCCGCCGCCGCTCCCCGAGGGCGGCCTGCGGGTCACCCCGCTCGGCGGCCTCGGCGAGATCGGCCGAAACATGACGGTCTTCGAGTACGGCGGCCGCCTGCTGATCGTCGACTGCGGAGTGCTCTTCCCCGAGGAGGAGCAGCCCGGAATCGACCTGATCCTGCCGGACTTCTCGTCCATCCGGGACCGCCTCGACGACATCGAGGGCATCGTCCTCACCCACGGCCACGAGGACCACATCGGCGGCGTCCCCTTCCTGCTCCGCGAGAAGCCGGACATCCCGCTGATCGGCTCCAAGCTCACGCTCGCCCTCATCGAGGCCAAGCTCCAGGAGCACCGGATCCGCCCGTACACCCTGGAGGTGGCGGAGGGGAACCGCGAGCGCATCGGCCCCTTCGACTGCGAGTTCGTCGCCGTCAACCACTCCATCCCGGACGCCCTGGCCGTCGCCATCCGCACCCCCGCGGGCATGGCGGTGCACACCGGCGACTTCAAGATGGACCAGCTCCCGCTGGACAACCGCCTCACCGACCTGCACGCCTTCGCGCGGCTGAGCGAGGAGGGCATCGACCTCCTGCTCACCGACTCCACGAACGCCGAGGTCCCGGGCTTCACCCCGCACGAGCGCGACATCTCCAACGTCCTGCGGCAGGTCTTCGCCGGCGCCCGCAAGCGGATCATCGTGGCGAGCTTCGCCAGCCACGTCCACCGCATCCAGCAGATCCTGGACGCGGCGCACGAGTACGGCCGCCGGGTCGCCTTCGTCGGCCGCTCCATGGTCCGCAACATGGGCATCGCCCGCGACCTCGGCTACCTGAAGGTCCCGCCGGGCCTGGTGGTCGACGTCAAGACGCTCGACGACCTGCCGGACCACGAGGTGGTCCTGGTCTGCACGGGTTCCCAGGGTGAGCCGATGGCGGCCCTGTCCCGCATGGCCAACCGGGACCACCAGATCCGCATCGTCAACGGCGACACGGTGATCCTGGCGTCGTCCCTGATCCCCGGAAACGAGAACGCGGTCTACCGCGTGATCAACGGCCTGACCCGCTGGGGCGCCAACGTCGTCCACAAGGGCAACGCCAAGGTGCATGTTTCCGGCCACGCGTCCGCGGGCGAGCTGCTGTACTTCTACAACATCTGCCGTCCGAAGAACCTGATGCCGGTCCACGGCGAATGGCGCCATCTGCGCGCCAACGCCGAGCTGGGCGCGCTCACGGGCGTGCCGCACGACCGGATCGTCATCGCCGAGGACGGCGTGGTGGTCGACCTGATCGAGGGCAAGGCCAAGATCTCCGGCAAGGTCCAGGCCGGTTACGTCTACGTCGACGGCCTCTCGGTCGGCGATGTCGGCGAGCCGGCGCTGAAGGACCGCAAGATCCTCGGCGACGAGGGCATCATCTCGGTCTTCGTCGTCGTGGACGCCTCCACCGGCAAGATCACCGGCGGCCCGCACGTCCAGGCCCGCGGCTCGGGCATCGAGGACTCGGCCTTCACCGACGTCATCCCGAGGATCACGGAGGTCCTGGAGCGGTCCGCTCAGGACGGCGTCGTGGAGCCCCACCAGCTCCAGCAACTCATCCGCCGGACCCTCGGCAAGTGGGTCTCGGAGACGTATCGCCGCAGGCCGATGATCCTGCCGGTGGTCGTGGAGGTCTGACGCCCCGTCGGCACGAGCCAGGAGCGGGGCGCCTCGATTTGCATCGGGGCGCCCCGCTCCAGTACGTTTACGGCTCCGCCCAACCGGGAACCCCAGCACTTCACGCGCTGGACACGGATGCCCGGAGCGGGTGGGAAAACCGACTCAGAACTTCTGATAAAGTCGGAACCGCCGGAAAGGGAAACGCGAGAGCGGGAACCTGGAAAGCACCGAGGAAATCGGATCGAGAAAAGATCTGATAGAGTCGGAAACGCAAGACCGAAGGGAAGCGCCCGGAGGAAAGCCCGAGAGGGTGAGTACAAAGGAAGCGACCGTTCCTTGAGAACTCAACAGCGTGCCAAAAATCAACGCCAGATATGTTGATACCCCGTCTCCGGCCAACATGGCTGGGACGAGGTTCCTTTGAAAAAACACAGCGAGGACGCTGTGTGCGAGGGGATTATTCCTCCTCTCGCACCGCTCTCGTGGTGTTCATCCCGATTACGGG